>CANJXY010000013.1 GCA_947478925.1 Hyphomonadaceae bacterium
AAGTTGATGCGGTGGTCGGTCACCCGGCCCTGCGGGAAGTTGTAGGTGCGGATGCGCTCCGACCGGTCGCCCGATCCAACCTGCAGCTTGCGCGCGGCTGACCGCGCCGAATCCTTCATCTCGCGCTCGCGTTCGTAGAGCCGGATCTTCAGCTGCTCCATCGCCTTGCGGCGGTTCTCGTGCTGCGACTTTTCCGACGACGTCACGACGATGTTGGTCGGCAAGTGCGTTATGCGCACCGCAGAGTCCGTCTTGTTGACGTGCTGTCCGCCCGCGCCCGAAGAGCGATACGTGTCGATGCGGATATCCTGATCGCGCACCTCGATATTCACTTCCTCCGGCACCGGCAGGATCGCCACCGTCGCCGCCGACGTGTGGACGCGCCCCTGCGATTCCGTCGCAGGCACGCGCTGCACGCGGTGCACGCCGCTCTCGAACTTCATGCGTCCGAACACGCCTGAACCATTTAGCTGCGCCACGACTTCCTTGAAGCCGCCCATCTCGCCTTCGGTCGCGGACACCAGTTCAACCTGCCAGCCACGGCTAGAGGCATAGCGCTGGTACATCCGCCACAGGTCACCCGCGAATAGCGCGGCCTCGTCTCCGCCAGTGCCCGCGCGCACTTCGAGAATTGCCGAACCGTCGTCGTCGCGATCCTTGGGCAGCAGCATCAGCTGCATCTCGCGCTCGATATCGGGCAGCTTCGCCCTGATCTCTGCGCGTTCCTCGATCGCCATGTTGATGAAGTCGCGATCAGCGCCCGGATCCTCGATCACCTGCTCTGCCTCGGCGAGCTGGCTACGCAGCGAGAGCACCTCGCGCGACTTCTCCGCGATCCGCCGCAGTTCGGCATGGTCTCGCGCGAGTTGGACGATCTCCTTGGCGTCGGTCGCCACACCCATACGCGCCTCGACCTGCTCGAAGCGGTCGATCATCTGGCGCAGACGGGTTTCAGGTAGGACGGCCATGGGGTTCCTTCGGGAAGGCGCCCCATATGGGCCATGCCCGGCTGGAGGTCCAGAGGCTCTACCCTGCTAGGGCAAGGGCGGGCAGTCGGGGTCTCGGTCTTGATAGCCGCTACACGCGAAACTGCCATTGCTGTCTTCGCCGAGCCAGCCGGCCTGTCCGTTCGCGCGCTTCACGTTGACCCAGAACCCCAGCGAGGTGTCGGTGCGCTCGGCTGGCGTCGACCAGACGACGCTGTCATTGCTCAGGTCGCCATCGTCATCGCACCAGCTGGACAACTCACCCTTCTTCCACAGGGTGGAGCACCCCTCGCCTTCATAGCCCAGCAGGTAGACGACTTCACCCGTCGCACGGTCCTTTCCGGCGAGCGGCACGAGTCGATCCTCCGTGCCCAGGATTTCCACCCACTCGTTCGGCTCGATCGTGGCGAGGACCGGTGAATCGGAGCGCTTCTCCTGGTACAGGCTGACGGCTTCGCGGGCCTTGATCTTTCCTTTTAGGTAGCAGCCCTCGCCGGGGCAGGCACCCTTCTCAGTATAGATACCGTTGATGGTCGGCGGGCCCTGATCGGCGGCCAACGTGACCGCGACCGGCGGCGCCACTACCGGCAGGACGACGGCGGGCTGAGGTACGGCCCGCAGCGGCGGCGCAGCTGCCTGCTGCGGAGAGCATGACGTCAGCGCAAGGCAAAGTGTCGCGACCAACCAGTCGTGATGTCTCATGCGCAAGCCCACTCGTATCCCCGTCTGTCCCGCTTACGGGAAATAGATCCCGAACAGCGCCAGCACATTGCGCAGCGCCAGAAGCACCAGCAGCAGCGAACCGATGTTGAACACCAGGAACCGCACCGGCACGAAGTTGGTCGTGATCTGGATGAAGCTGTGCACGACCCGGATGCCGACATAGGCCCAGGCCAGCCAGACATTGATCATGTCCGTCACGCCCACGAGGTGGGAATACAGGCAAAGCGCATAAAAGATCGTCGGCTGCTCGTGCAGGTGATTGTAGTTGTCCGCCACCCACACCGCCTTGGGGTTGATCGGCGGCAGGCTGGCATAGGATTCCGACCCCTTCATTTTGGCCGGATCGATACCTGCCTTCCGCATCGCCGGAATGCGGCGGACGTAAAGCCACACCAGCACGACCAGCGTCCACACCACCAGCGCCAGAACCGGCGTCATCATGTTCGAAAGCGATTGCGGCATCCTGCGGCCCTCCCTGAGCGACGCGACAATATGGAACTGCGGCAGGAAATCCAGCCACGACACAAGGCCTCGCGGCAGGGGCATGTCCAGTGCTAGCGTTCCCCCCGCTAGCCCAGCTTTAGGCCGCGACGGCCGCGCCAGAAGGATGATCCGATGCGAGCGACGTTCATTGCGGCCCTTCTGGCGGCCACTTCCGCCTGCGCCACCGTGACAACCGGTACATCCCCGTCCCCGCCCCAGGCCGCTGCACCGCATGCCTACACCGCCAAGGAAGAGGAAATCCTGCAGGTGGTAGACCGCATGCTGCTCGCCGTCGGCAACCACGATTCCACAGCCCTTGAAGACCTTCTCATCACCGAGGGCGTCTCATGGTTCCAGCACATCACGCCGGACGAAGCTGCCGAGGTCGAACCGTTCCACAATGAAGACCTGATGTCGCCGGAGACCGACGCCGACCCGTTCATCGAGCGCTACTGGAACCCGACGATCCAGCTCCGCGGTAGCATCGCCCATGTCTGGGCGCCCTACGAACTGCGCGACGACGGCAAGCAGATCCATTGCGGCATCGACGCCTTCGACCTCGTCCATCTCGACGGCGACTGGCGCGTGGCCTCCATCCAGTCGACGATGGAACCCCGGAGCTGCGAAGCTCTCATGCCTACCTCACCCGCCGACATGCGTCCGCGCGATGGCTGGAAGGAAACGCCCAACCAGTAAGCTACGCGTTGTCGAGCAAGGTGTTGGCGAACGCTTGAGCATCTCTAGCGGCACGAGAAATTTCATCATCCGGTCCGCCGAGGCCGAAGCCGCCGACTATGCTGTGATGGAGAACCAAGCCGTCGCAGGCTGACTCAAACCAAACAGACTCCGGGGTTACCGGGGCGGTTCACTTCGTCAGTGTGGGCGTCGCCGTATTGAACCATCGCTCGAAGCAGAAACGCACTTCAGCGTAGCTGCAGTCGATCATCTCGCAAGCGACCAGCCGACTTGCAGCCCGCTTCAGTGCAACTCACGTCTCCAGTTCGACATCCCAGTAGAGATAATCGAGCCAGGTCTGGTGCAAATGGTTCGGCGGGAAGCGCCGACCCATCTCCTGCAGCTGGAATGTGGACGGACGATGCGGCCGATGGCTCGGATGCATGCCGATCTCGTGCGACATCCGCCCGCCCTTGCGCAGATTACAGGGGCTGCATGCTGCCACGATGTTGTCCCAACTCGTGCGTCCACCCTTCGAGCGCGGGATCAGGTGGTCGAACGTCAGGTCCTCGTGCGATCCACAATAGACGCACTTGAACCCGTCACGCAGGAACACGTTGAACCGCGTGAAAGCCGGCTGGCGATCCTGTTTCACGAATTCGCGCAGCGCGATGACGCTGGGCAGTCGCATGGTAATGGACGGCGAGTGCACGAACTCGTCGTATTCGGCGACCACGTCTACGCGTTCCAGGAACACCGACTTCACAACCTCCTGCCAGGGCCAGAGGGAGAGCGGGTAATAGGACAGCGGTCGGAAATCGGCATTGAGAACGAGGGCGGGCCACCCGTTCGGAGCGTGCGTTACAACTTGGGTCATGTGTACCCGTCGTCTTCGACAGGTCAGGCGAGCGCCACACGCCGGACCCGTCCGGTTCCCCAATCGCGCCACATGGCTCCAGCGACCGAGGTGATGATTCTTCGCATAACATCGTGACAGGGGGGCGACATGGCAAGCCCCGTCGCGCGGCGGCGCAGAAAAGCGGGGCCATTTGAGCCCGGAAAACCACGCCTCCGCGAAAAACGGCCATCCTTGCGGCCTGCTCGACAGGGATAGAGCGGCAAGGCAGGGTCGTGCCTCCCCACAACCGTGAGTGTGCCATGTCGTTTCGCCTCCTGCTCGCCGCTCTGTCCACGTCAGTACTGCTGACGAGTTGTGTCGCGGTGGGTGGGTCGGGCATCGGCACGGCCAAAGTCGATCCGGTTCGGATGAATGAAACGGTCCGCGTCCTGTCCGGCGATGATTTCGAGGGCCGGGGCCCGACGACCCCGGGCGAAGAGAAGGCCGTCAGCTGGATTGCCGCGCAGTTCGCGGCCTTGGGACTTGAGCCCGCCGGCGACAATGGCGGCTGGTACCAGACCGTGCCGATCAACCGCTTTGTGCAGGACGGCCCGGCCGTTATCACCGCCAGAGCAGGTAGCCAGACCATGACATTCCAGCGAGGGACGGATGTGATCGTGGGCAGCCACCGCCCCGTCTCCCGTATCACCTTGACCGACACGCCCATCGTGTTCGTTGGCTATGGCGTCACGGCGCCGGAACGGGGCTGGGACGATTTCAAGGGTGTCGACGTGCGCGGCAAGATCTTGCTGATGTTGGTCAACGATCCTGATTTCGAGGTCGCGGCCGACAGCCCGACCGCGGGCAAGTTCGACGGCAAGGGCATGACCTACTACGGCCGGTGGGTCTATAAGTTCGAGGAAGCCGCGCGGCGGGGCGCGGCGGCCGTACTGGTGATCCATCAGACGGCTGGCGCTGGTTATCCGTGGACGACCTTGCAGAATTCGTCGACGGCGGCCGGGCTCGACATCGTGCGCGCCAATGTCGAAGCCGAACGCGTGCAGGCGCAGGGCTGGATCCAGCAGCCGATCGCGGCGCGTCTGATGCGGGCTGCGGGTCTCGACTTTGACACCCTGAAGGCGTTGGCCGAGAAAGCAGACTTCCGGCCCGTCGACCTGACAGGCGTAACGATGTCGCTGAACTTCGGCCAGACCTACCAGCGGTTGACGACGCGCAATGTCGTCGCCCGGCTGACCGGGACCACGCACCCCAAAGAGACGGTGATGTTCGGCGCCCATTGGGATGCCTTCGGTCATGCGACGGCCAATGCGGCGGGCGACGACATCTACAATGGCGCCGTCGACAATGCGTCTGGCGTCGCGGGCCTGCTGGAACTGGCGCGGCTGTTCGCGGAGGCGCCGCGCACCGGGCGTTCTCAACTGTTCGTCTCCTGGGCGGCGGAGGAGGCAGGGCTGCTGGGCGCCTATTACTACGCAGCACATCCGCTGCTTCCGTTGGAGACGACCGTCGCCAACGTCAACATGGACTCCCTGTTGCCCGGCCCCGCCGAGCCAGAGATCGTGGTCATCGGGTATGGCAAGACGGATCTGCAGGACCGGTTGGAACGGGATGCCAAGGGTGTGGGGCGGACCCTGATCGCCGACCCCGCGCCTCAGGTCGGGGCCTTCTATCGCTCGGACCATTTCCCGTTGGCGAAGATGGGCGTACCGGCCCTGTTTGCCGCGGCGGGCTTCACGGGCGCGTCGGAGCGCAGCCGGGATTTCGTTCGGGACCGCTATCACCAGCCGACCGACGCCTGGGACGCATCGTGGTCTATGGAGGGCGCCGCCGAGGACGTGCAGCTGCTGTACGGCGTCAGCCGCTGGCTGGCCGAAGGTCGCAACTGGCCGACATGGACACCGGGCAACGAGTTCGAGGCGGTGCGAGAGGCAAGCGACGCGCAGCGGAACTGACGCAGGTCACGCCCCTCCGCCGTTCGCCTCGCGAACGGCGTTGATGTACGACCACAGCATGTGGGCCGCGACGCCGCGATAGGGTCGCCAGCGCTCGCCCGTCTTGAGGAATTGCTTTGGCGGATGTCGCTTCCGCTCGCCCGAAAGCATTCTGTAGGCCTCCGAAAGGCCGATGTCGGCGTGCGGAAACACGTCCCAGCGGCCCAGCGAAAACATCAGGTACACATCCGCGGTCCACGGACCGATGCCCTTCACCGCCACCAGTTCAGCCTGCGCATCCTCGTCCGACGCCTTCGCCACGCGCTTCAGGTTTAGCGCCCCGCTCTGCACCGCCTCCGCGATCGACCGGATATGCGCGATCTTGGGCCGCGACATGCCGCAGCCTCGCAGCGCATCAAAATCCGCCGCCAGGACGCTGGCCGGCGTCACCTTGCCAAGCAACACCTCCACCCTGCCCCAGATCGTACCCGCAGCCTTGGTCGACAGCTGTTGGTAGGCGATGATCCGCGCCAGCCCGGCATAGTCGCGCTGCCGCGTCCGCCATTCCGGCACGCCGACATGGTTGTGCGCCGCAGCCATGATCGCGCAGCTCCTGGCGAGGCTCTTGACGGCCTTGGAGAGCTGCTTCAGGTCAGTGACGTCAATCGCCCCCCCTGTCGGTGATTTGACCGGCATATCCGCTCCGCCGCTGGACCGGTTCAACTGTGACCGCCGGTAGGCTTCAGGACAAGCTGCAGGGCCGTCATGACGAGCCCATGGAGGTTTTCTCCACCCCCGCTATAAGCGGTCCCTGCGACCAGAGGCCCCGACCATGAAACAGTCCCCTATCCGCCGGCTCCGCCGCGACCGCTCGCGCCTCGAGCAGGAGCTGTCGCTCGCCCAAGGCACGGACGATAAGGCCGCCATCCCGATACTCAAAAAGAAGATCCACGACCTCGATCTGGAAATCGCGGCGCTGGACGCTAGGCGGACTGAAGGTTAGCCAATTAGGCTCAAGCGGTTCTGACAGCGCCGAACGCGGCAAGCAGGCCCGACAGATCGAGACCGGAGCTCGCCCCGCGCGCAGCGACGGCCTGACGCAACTCTGAGAAAGCCTTCTTCTCGCCCGCGCTGAGTTTGCGAGCCGATACAAAATTCATAGGGGAGCCGCCAAAGCTCCGCTCCTCGGCCGGGCCGGACTCGAGCACGATGAGGCCTGAATGGCGCCGGTCGCGACGAATGCGTTCAAGCAGGCTGGTGACGCCCGCCGGCGGACCTTCCAGCACTTGCAGGAATACACCCTCGTAGAACAGCAGCAGGCCGGTAATGCCTGCCCCAGCGTTGGCGGCTTGTGCGCGAAGATAGATGCGGTCGAGCTCTTCAGCTCGGAGCACGCCGATGGCGGTGCTCATGTAGGCGATGCGATGCAAGGCTCCGGAAGGCATAGCCGGCTCCGTGTGTCCTGTTCCGATGATGCGGGCACAATGATGAATGGGGAATTAGCGTCTGTGTCACACTGCGTTTCCGTGACGAAGTGTATCGAGCCCGCCACGGCATCTACGTCAGGCCGGGTTCCGTTGACGAAACACCCGCAACAAGTTTCAGCTGGCCGTCAGCGCCGCGACCGAATTCGCGAGCACGATCGTCTCGACATCGCCCTCGCCATTGACACGCATTGGCCGCCAGCGCCGTTGGAACGCTCGCAGCACGGCCGCCGTCTCCTCGCTGAACACGCCGTTGACGGCGATCTTGTAGCCGATCGCCGCGAGATCGGCCTGCAACCGCTCCACGGTCACGCCTGCGTCTCCCATCGCCGCGCCATGCATCATCCACGGCTCAGGCCTCTGCGGCGCCGGCCACAAGCCGATGCCAGCTTCGGCAAACCGCTTCCAAGGGAACAGCTCGCCCGGATCTTCCTTGCGATCCGGCGCGATATCGGAATGCGCAACGATACGATTCTGCGGGATCGGCCAGCGCGAGAGGATTCCCTTGCAGAGTTCGAGCACGGCTTCGATCTGTGCCTCGGGAAACGGGCGATAGCCCCACTCATGACCAGGGTTCACGATCTCGATGCCGATCGAGCGCGAGTTGAGATCCTCCTCGCCCCGCCACCAACTCCGCCCCGCCTGCCAGGCGCGCTTCTCCTCCGGCACCAGCGCAAAGACCCGGCCATCTTCCTCCACCATGTAATGTGCGGAGACGCGCGGCTCCTTGTCCTCCTGCATGCGGGCTAGCGCCGAGGGGCCGTCCTTCATGCCGGTATAGTGCAGCACCAGCATGTCGAGAGGATGCAGCCGCTCGTTGAAGTTGGCGCTGGGCGCCTGGATGATCTCGAGACTCATGGCCCGATCTTGTCGCCAACCGAGGCTTCAGGGAAGCGCCGGTTGCGGCGCATGCCGATAATGCCCACCCCTGCCAAGGCCATGACGCCACCCAGCAGCATCTGCCAGGTGACCGTCTCGCCGAGGAAGATGACCCCGAGGATGACCCCCATCACCGGCGTCATGAGGGTCAGTGGTGACAGCAGTGTCACCTCGTACTGCTTGATCAACCGGTAAAAGCTCCCATGCGCGAAAATCGAGACCCCCAACACGGCAAACGCGCTTGCCAGGTAGACATGCCAGTCGAGCCGGACGTACGCGTCCGCCTGACCGTTCTCCCACAGGAAGGACATCAGCATCAGCGGTGCAATCGAGAACAGCCCGATCCACGCCTGCAGCCGCATGGCGGGCATGGGATCTATCCTTTTCATCAGGATGTTGGCGATGGCGCCAACCACCGCCGCGCCGATCAGGTAGATGATCCCGATGGTCAGCGAGAACTTGCCGGGATCGATGACGATGATCATTACACCCACGAAGGCCAGCAGGATGCCGACGGTCCGATAGACGCCGATCTTCTCGCCAAGAAAGATGATCGATAGGATTGTCGTGAACGGAACGCCCAGCTGTCCCATCACGGACGCGACGCCCGCGGTGGAGGTCGAGAGGCCGAGAAAGAGCAACCCGAACTGGAAGCCTGCCATACCCATCGCGATCAGGATCATCATCCCGATCTGCTTCGGCGCCGGAAACAGGAAGGGCGACAGTACAAGCGCCAGCAGTGTCACGCGGATGCCCGCAAAGAACAGCGGCGGCACGTCGCCGACGGTCACCGTCCAGCGGGTGATGACGAGGTTGAGCGCCCAGAACAGGCAGATGGCGACAAGAAGTACAAAGTCTGCGGGTTTCATCCCCGCCCCCCTGCAGTCGGAATTGTGATGATTCAATCGCACGTCAGGCGGACGACGTCCGCCGGCAGATTGAAGACAGATTGACGCTAGAGCTCGATGACCCAGCCATCGGCCGTGCGGCGAGCGTCCAGCGTCTGCGTCTCGCCGGCGCGTACGACCTGCGGTTTGCGGCGCGGGCGCGCGAACGTCAGGAATACCGCCGCCAGGGCGAGCATGATGCCGATGAACGTGGTGGCCACGAGGGCCGCAATCGCCGCCACCAGCAGAAATACCCCGAATCCGGCCTTGGCGAGAATCCCGAATGCGCGATTCACGAATCCGACGTTTGGCTGGCCAAGGGTCTCGGTCATGGAGGGGCTCCCGGTGTTCATAAAAGGTGCGCCCCCTTACCCGAAAGTCAATCGGCGCGGCTGAGAATTCCGCGTTCGGCGCGTATGCGGGCATACGCTGTCGTGATCGCGGCCGCCTTTTCGTGCGCCACAGGCTCATATTCGCGCGGGGCGGATTTCGTCCCCGCTACGGTATCCGGATGGTTTTCAAGCATCAGGCGGCGGTAGGCCGCCCGGACAACCTCAAACGGAGCTTCCGGCGGAACCCCCAGAATCAAATAGGGATCATCCGCGTCGGACCCGAGGTGACTGGCCCTGATGCGGCGGAACTTGTCCTCGTGGAAGCCAAAGATATCCGACACGCTCCGAAGATACTCCATCTCCTCACCCGTGATGGTGCCATCAGCCGCAGCGATGCGGAACAAGCCGTCAAGCACGCCTTCCAGCAAACACGGGCGATCACGATAGCGTTTGGCGATTCGACGCGCGTACGATTCGTAACCGAGCACAGTCTGGCGCGCGATGTCGAACACGCGTCGCATCGCCGCTTCGTCACCCGGCGCAGAGCGGAACACGCGCGCGAATGCCGCAACCTCATCGATCGTGACGAGCCCATCGGCCTTGGCAAGCTTCGCGCCCAGCCCAACGATCGCTGCTGTAAAATCGACGTCGTTCGGATCGGGCCCGCACAGCGGTGCATCAATCTCCGTGCCGGGCTCTTCAGCCGGCTCGAAGGCGCGCTGCGTCAGCGATGACAATTGCGACCAGATACTCATCGCATGGAGTTCTACCGCTGTGGCGTCGCATAGCGCAATCGCGACTCAGCTGAGGGGCTTGGAATTGGCGGCGCCTACACCCAATTGTAGAGGCACCGGGAACCGATCGGCCCATGCGGGATTAGTTCCCGCACAGACGCTGCAGACCAGATACCAACATGATCCGCGAAATTCGAACAGAGTTCCTGCCCCCGGCGATCTAGTCCCCCCACGTCCCCCCGCCGGGAAGGAAGCGTCGGCGCCGCCTCAACAGGCGGCGCCGATTGCGTTTCAGGAAATGCTTATTGCTTCGAGAGATGCTTCATTAGGTCGCCCGCAGCGACCACGGGGCCGTTGTGACGCGGAGCATTGGCGTTCAACACATCACTGCGCGGAGCGCCCTGCGTGTTGGGTCCTTGGCCCTTGCGATGACCAGCACTCTGCGGCCCGCGCGGCTTCTGACCGTTCGGCGTTTGCGCGGACTTGGCCGGACCATTGCGCTTGTCGCCACTGCGACCGCGCGCGCCATCCCGACCCTGCCCGCTGGGCTTGGCGCCGGGATGGATACGGCCGTCGGCATGAGCCCCTTCGGCACGGGGTTCATGTTGCATATGTTCGCCCCGTTCAGAGCGATTGTCCGAACGGTTGTTGCCTGGACGCGCGCCACGACGGTCATCGCGACGCGGCTGCTGGTTCTGCCCACGGCGCGGTTGAGGGGCACCACGCGGGCGAACGCCCGCAGACGTACGCTTCTCGTCCTCATTGGCGTTAGCCGACAGTTGCGCCAGCGCCGCATCGTTACGGCGATCAACGCTGGGAATCTTTTGGCGCGTGACGCGTTCGATATCGCGCAGCAGCGAACGTTCGTCCTCGGCGCAGAACGCCACGGCGGAACCATCCGTACCTGCCCGGGCCGTGCGGCCGATGCGGTGGACATACTGCTCGGGCACATCAGGCAGTTCGTACTGTACGACGTGCGTAACAGCCGAAACATCGATGCCGCGCGCGGCGATATCGGTCGCCACAAGCGCCCGTACCTTGCCGGCCTTGAACTCGGCCAACGCGCGTTCGCGCTGCGCCTGGCTCTTGTTGCCGTGGATGGCCATTGCCTGCACGCCGCCGCCTTCCAGGATGCGCGCAACCTTGTCGGCGCCGCGCTTGGTGCGGGTGAACACCAGCACGCGGCTGAATTCCGGTTTCGCGAACAGCTCGGTCAGCAGGCCACGTTTGCGGCCGGCTTCGATGAACATAACTTGCTGATTGACTCGCTCCGCGGTCGTCGCCTGCGGGGCGACAGAGACCTTCACCGGGTCGTTCAGCAGTTCGCCCGCGAGCTTGCCAATGTCCTGCGGCATGGTGGCCGAGAAGAACAGGTTCTGGCGCTTCCTGGGCAGGTGTTTGACGATCTGGCGGATCGGCACGATGAAGCCCATGTCGAGCATCTGGTCGGCTTCATCCAGCACGAAGATTTCGATCTGCGAGAGATCGGCATCGCGTTCGCCGAGGTGGTCGAGCAGGCGGCCGGGAGCCGCCACGATGACGTCAACGCCACGCGCCAGCGCCTGGCGTTGCGGGCCATGGCCCACGCCGCCAAAGATGGTGGCGACGGAGAAGCCGAGCTTCGAGCCATAGGCCTTGAAGCTCTCGGCGATCTGCGTCGCGAGTTCGCGCGTCGGCGACAGCACGAGCGCACGGCAGCCGCGCTTCGGCGCCGGTTTGCGGTTCGCGGCGAGACGATGCAGGATGGGGAGAGCAAATGCGGCCGTCTTGCCGGTGCCGGTCTGCGCGATGCCGAGAAGGTCGCGGCCTTCCATGACCCCGGGAATGGCCTGCAGCTGGATCGGGGTCGGCTGGGTGTAGCCCTTCTGGTTCAGCGCCTCGAGGATCGAAGCGTTGAGTCCAAGATCTTTGAATTCGGTCAAGTGGGAGGTGTCTTTCTTGTGCGCGAACGCGCGGCCGCCTGTCTTTGCAGGTCCGCCGGAGGCGCTGTCTTGATGGGAATACCCGGCGTAAGCGGGCGTTCATGCGATCTCTTCAGGGCGTTCAACGGGCCGGAACCTGTTCTGAGGTTCCTCACGCAGCCGGAGCGCCGATAGCGTTCGCTCCGGAACAGATTTCCGGTGAACGCGACGGGCATATCGGGGCTAAAAGACTTAAAGTCAACCTAACAGCCTGTAATCAGGCAAAACGGCCGCAGCCCTATGCGCCCATGACCAGCGCACCGACCAGCAACGCGATCTCGATGCGCACCCGGCACAGGTCAATCGCCCGCACAGCGTTTACCATGGCTTCTGCCATGAGAGAGCACCCCACTAACCAGGTTGAACGGCCCGCAACTCAGGCCCTTGAAATGAAGCCTTGCGGAACGCAGGGGTCGGCGCAACGACTCGCGCCTTGCAGGCGAGAGGCTTTCCCCAACGATCGCCCCAGCCGCCGCGCCGCGTGTTGTCTCGCGCACGAAGCTGGTCCACAGGCTCGCCCATGACGTCAGCGGGCAAGACAGCGATCATTGTCGGTGCGGGGCCAGCAGGCCTCGCCGCCGCGGAATTGCTCGCGAGCGAAGGCTGGCGCGTCACCATTCACGAACGCATGCCCAATCCGGCGCGTAAATTCCTGCTCGCTGGACGCGGCGGGCTTAATCTCACCCACTCGGAACCGTTCGACGCTTTTCTCGCACGATACGGCGCGGCGCGAGACCGGCTCGAGCCTGCGATTGCGGCGTTCACTCCGACCGATCTACGGGCATGGTGCGAAGGTTTGGGCATCGCGACATTTGTCGGTTCCAGCGGACGGGTTTTTCCCAAGCAGATGAAAGCCTCGCCCCTGCTCCGCGCGTGGCTTGCCCGTCTCGGCACACTTGGCGTCACGCTGGCTTCACGCTCGCGCTGGACCGGCTGGCAAGGCGACGAGCTCGTCTTCGACACGCCGGAGGGCCAGCGCGTCGAACATCCGGACGCGACAATCTTCGCTCTGGGCGGCGCGAGCTGGCCGCGTCTCGGATCCGATGGCGCATGGCAGGCCGCATTTGCAGAGCGCGGCGCACATATCAGCACGCTTCGCCCAGCGAATTCAGGTTTCGTGGTCGACTGGTCCAGCATCTTCCGTGAGAGGTTCGCCGGCGAGCCGATCAAGCGCGCTAGCTTCAGCTTCGCGGGCAAACACGTGCGCGGCGAAGCGATAATTGCGGGTTACGGCCTCGAAGGCGGCGCCATCTATGCGCTTGGCGCACCTGTTCGCACGGCCATAGACGCAAAAGGCGAGGCCATCATCACGATCGACCTGATGCCAGACGTGCCGCTGGATGTGGTCGCTGGCCGTCTCACCACGGCGCGCAAGGATTCAAACACCAACCGCCTGCGCAAGGCGGGTCTCTCGCCAGCCGCTGCCGGCCTGCTGCGCGAAGACATGCGGAGCGCGGCCCTGCCGGCAGCACCACAGGAGCTGGCCGAACGCATCAAGCAGTTGCGTATCCGCCTCACCGGCGTTGCTGCCATTGACCGCGCAATCTCGACGGCGGGCGGCGTCAGCTGGGACAGCCTGAATGCCGACTACTCGCTGACGTCCGATCCGCGCACGTTTGTCGCCGGCGAAATGCTGGACTGGGAAGCGCCAACGGGCGGCTACCTCCTGCAGGCGTGCTTCGCCACGGGCCGCGCTGCAGGCCACGGGGTGCTCATGCGCGGCTAGAACGCGCCGGCCACAGTGAGCGTCAGGGTGCGCCCCATCGTCGACGAACGGAATTCCTCCGACACCGGCACATAGTAATTACGGTCTGTTTCCTTCTGCACATCAAGCAGGTTGGCCGCCGTCACGCGCACCAGCAATCCGCCAAGGAATGCTGTCGTCTCAACGAAGAGTTCGACGTTAGGGTCCTTCGGTTCGATGGTCTCCAGGCGGTCGGCGCGATAGTGCGGCGTCGGACCAATACTGTTCACTTTGCCGCCCCATGCGAACTTCATCGACGAAACGTCCTGGCGGAAATCCGCCGACCAGTCGAATTCCTGCTCGCTGGAAATCTGACGCTTCTGAAGGGAGACAGGGTCTGTCACATCCGAATCCTGTGCGCCGGCATTCAGTTTCAGGATGCCGCCCACAACGCCCATCTCATCCAGTGCCAATGTCGCTTCGATACGGCCGCCCCAGCGCGTACCATCGCCGATATTGCCGACAGCCGTGCAAGCCCCCGGGCCACCGGTTGGCGTCGTGCAGATGCCCGGAACGGTGATGAAATCCTGCGTGTCCTGAATGTCGTCATAGAAGCCGGTGATCGACAGCGAGCCACGCGGTCCGAGCGGGCGCTTCCACTGCAGGCTCGCCTTCCACGTCTGCTCCGGCAGCAGGAGCGGATTGCCGACGTTGGCGGAGCTGCTAATCGAATTCAGGCCCGTGGCGAAATCACCGAAGTCAAGTTGCGAAACGTCGCGCAGGAAAGAAGCGCGCCACTGGTCTTCAGCATTCGGCATCCAGGTCGCAACGACGCGCGGCTTTGAATAACTGAAATCGCGCTCGACGGATGCATCACCTGATTGGGAGATTTTTGACGACTCGAAGTTGAAGCCGCCTTCAAGTGTGAGTTGTTGATTCAAACGCCAGACATCGTTGATGGACGCTTCGATGCGATCTTCCTCAACCTTCGTAGAAGCAATCGGCACCACGGCCGGCACGAACGGTCCGCCCGAGACACTCGCCAGGCTCTGACGATTCACGCGCCTGTAGTTGTAGGCGCCCTCCAGCCCAAACTCGACAGTGTGCTGCGTATCAGGTTTGAGTGTGTAGACACCACGCACCACATGCTCGCCCGCGCGATTGTCGGAATTGTCGATCCGCCGGGTCAGCGGCGCGATGAGAAGGTTCTGCGTCAGCAGCTGTTGCGGCCGCCAGTTCACAAGCCGGTTCACCGTAACCAGCTTCACGGCATTCTGGCCATCGAACTTGTGCTCATAGTCTCCGCCGAGATCGACGTACCAGATATCCTTCTCGGTATAGTCCAACGAAATTGCGCCGATCGAGCCGATGGCGGGAGAGACAAGGCGGACGTTGGCGGCGGCGTTGGTGGTGAACAGGCGGGGCAGCACACGGAAATTCGCGTTCAGCGTATCGCGCGGCGTTGGCGTCCAGTTGGCGGCGCCGGTGATCGTCAGCTCGTCGACCTGACTCTGGTAGAATTCGTTCTGCGACCGCGTGACTGTACCGAGCGCGTTACGGAATGTCGCCGCAACTTCCTCGCGCTCGCCGAGGCTCGTCGCCTGCACGCCGAGACGAAATCCGAAATTGTCGGTCTTCCAGGAATGCGTGCCGCCGATCTGTGCGCCAAGACGCCCCTGCTCGTACCAACGGCCCGTCAACGCGAATGTCGTCGACTCCTTCATGCCGGTCGCAGGCTTCAACACCACGTTGGCAAGCTCTGTATAGCCCCGGACATCGAGATCGCCGGCGGCCGATGCGCGGATCAGTTCCACGCGCAGGACGGAGCCCGCGGCGATGCGGCCAAGCTCATCCCGGATGCTGGTCTTGGAAGAAGGACGCTGTCCGTCAATGAGGACGTTGCCAGCAGTAGCGCCGAAGCCGCGCAGGTCAGCGCCCTCGTCAAGCGTGAAACCGGGAAGCTGGCGCACCATGTCTTCAGCGGTGACGGGATTGAACCGCGCAAAGAATGCCGGCTGGAACTGCTGCACGCCTTCAGGTGCGGTGGCCGGAGCGGAAGGGTTTGTCGGTTCCTGCGCGCGGGCCATTCCCGTCAACGCGAATGCGCTTGCGGCAAGCGCAAGCAGGCTGGTCAAGCGCCTCACGTGCGTCCCTCCCCTGTGCCGACGTGCTGCCCATGTGGGGCCGTCAGCGTTTCTTATGTGTAAATTCCGCCGCTCTTTTGACGGCCATTTCTGACCCTCCAGCGCTACATATGTTTCACAAAAAGCAGGAGATTGGGGATTGCCCCTTACGTCAACAAAAAAAGGGCGGGCTCATGCCCGCCCCCCAGTCATCGGCTCCGGCGACGCCTGCGCCTAGAACCGGTATCCAGTTCCGACCGTCAGGATCAGGGGATTCACATCGACCTTCGCCGCGATCTGGGTCGCGCCCGCAGAAATGGCGACGTCGCTGCTGATCCAAACTTTCCTGACATCGACGTTTAGCGACCAGTGATCATCGAGCTTGTAATCGAAGCCCGCCTGAAGGGCGCCGCCGAGGCTGTCGTCATAGCGGATCGCCGTCACCGGACCGCCCGCCGGCAGCTTCTTGTCGTAGAATGTCGTGTAGTTCATGCCCACGCCCAGATAGGGCTGGAACGCTCCCATGTCGGTCCAGTGATACTTGACGGTAAGCGTCGGCGGGAAATGCGAGACCTGACCAAGGTCGACCGTTCCAAGCGCCGTGTTTTCGGCCTTCACGTCATGCGTTGCGACACAACACAGCAGCTCGGCAGAAATGCTGTTCGTGAAGAAGTATTCGATCTGAAGCGTCGGCACGTATTCGTTCGAGATGTTCACCTCCCCGCCGATAGCGGAAATGTTGGACTTTTCCGCTGGCTGAACGGACGACACACCGACTTTCACCTGGAAATTGTGCCAGACATCCTGGGCCGACGCCGTTCCAGCGATGGCGAGTGCGGCGGCAGCAACGATCAGTGAACGAACGATACGCATGGGGAAGGTCCTGCTTCTGTTATGCAGAAACCTTTGCGCTCGTGTCAGCACGGGCGCTTGATCTGGCTCAACCAGCGATGCGTCCGCGCGCCGCGTTTAGGAGACTAGTAATTCAGGATGGGACGCAGCCAGCGTTCTGCCGTCGCAAGGTCCCATCCCTTGCGCCTGGCATAGTCCTCGACCTGATCCTTCTCGATACGGCCCACGGCAAAGTAGACCGCATCGGGATGCGAGAAGTAGAGCCCTGAAACGCTCGCCGGCGGGTTCATTGCGTAGCTTGAAGTGAGCTCTATGCCTGCCTTCGCCGTGGCATCCAGCAAATCGAACAGCGTCTTCTTCTCTGTGTGGTCTGGTTGCGAGGGATAGCCTGGCGCCGGACGAATGCCCTGATACTTCTCCGCGATCAGGTCTTCGCTCGTCAGCCCTTCATCAGGCGCATAGGCCCACAGCTCGCGCCGTACACGTTCATGCAGATATTCCGCGAACGCCTCGGCAAAACGATCCGCCAGGGCCTTCACGATGATCGAAGAGTAATCGTCGCCCTTGTCGATGAACTCTTTCGCCTTGGCCATCTCGCCATGGCCCGCAGTGACGGCAAAGCCGCCGACATAGTCAGCGCCCTGCGGCGCGGCGAAGTCGGCGAGCGCGAGCTGCCCCTTCTCGTTCGTCTTCTCCATCTGCTGGCGCAGCGTGAAGAAACGCGCACGCTCGGCCTGCCGTGTCTCGTCGGCCCACACGACGACATCGTCGCCATCCGCATTCGCAGGCCAGAAGCCCACGACACCCTTTGCCTTGATCCACTGCTCGCCAATCATCCGCTGCAGTAGGCCTTGTGTGTCCTTCCACAGCGACTGCGCCGCTTCGCCTACGACATCGTCTTCCAGGATCATAGGATAGCGTCCGACCAGATCCCAGCTCGCGAAATACGGCGTCCAGTCAATGTAGCGCGCCAGCGTCGCCAAATCGACTTCGACCTCCCGCACGCCAATGAAGCTCGGCTTCGGCGCCTTATAGCTCGACCAGTCGATCTTCGGCGCCATCTGCCGCGCCGCTTCGAGCGACACCCGCGCCTTCGCCTGCCCCCCCGAACGCGAGTCGCGGATCTTCTGGTATTTGTCCTTGATGTCGGCCCAGAACGTGGCGCGGGCGTCATCGCTGATCAACTGGCTCACCACGCCAACCGCACGGCTCGCATCCAGCACGTGCACAACTGGCGCGTGCTTGAACATTGGCTCGATCTTGATGGCCGTGTGCGCCGGACTCGTTGTCGCCCCCCCGATCAGCAGCGGCTTGTGAATACCCAGCCGTTGCATCTCGCTCGCAAAGTAAACCATCTCGTCGAGCGACGGCGTGATCAGGCCCGACAGGCCGATAATGTCTGCGTTCTCGCGCTGCGCCGCCTCGAGGATCGTCTCCGCCGGCACCATTACGCCGAGGTCGACTACCTTGTAGCCGTTGCACTGCAGGACCACGCCGACAATGTTCTTGCCGATGTCGTGCACATCGCCCTTCACCGTCGCCATGATAACGACGCCGTTGGACTTATCGGCCATGCCGGTGCGGAGCTTTTCTTCCTCCATGTACGGCATTAGGTGCGCCACCGCCGCCTTCATCACGCGCGCCGACTTCACCACCTGCGGCAGGAACATCTTGCCGGCGCCAAACAGGTCGCCGACGATGTTCATTCCGTCCATTAGCGGACCTTCGATGACGTGCAGCGGACGCTCGACCTGTAACCTGGCCTCTTCCGTGTCCTCGACGATGAACTCGGTGATGCCGTTGACCAGCGCGTGCGCCAGCCTGTCCTTCACTGGCTTCTCGCGCCAGCGCAGGTCCTTCTTCTGCACCTCCCCCTTCTGTCCGCGGAACTTCTCCGCGATCTCGAGTAGTCGGTCTGTACCATCGGGGCGGCGATTGAGGATCACATCCTCCACCCGCTCGCGCAGCTCCGGATCGATGTTGTCGTAGATGTCGAGCTGCCCCGCATTCACGATCGCCATGTCAAACCCGAGCTTGATGGCGTGATACAGGAAGACCGAGTGCATTGCGCGCCGCACTGGCTCATTGCCGCGGAACGAGAATGACACGTTTGATAGCCCGCCCGACGTGCGCGCGTAGGGCAAATTCTCCTTGATCATCCGGACGCCCTCGAAGAAATCGACAGCGTAGTTGTTGTGTTCCTCGATCCCCGTGGCCACGGCGAAGATGTTGGGATCGAAGATGATGTCTTCCGGCGGAAAGCCGATGCCGACGAGAAGATCATAGGCGCGTTTCGAAATCTCGTACTTGCGCTTGGCGGTATCCGCCTGCCCCTGCTCGTCGAACGCCATCACGACAACGGCCGCGCCATAGCTCAACGCCTTGCGCGCCTGGTCAAGGAACTGCTTCTCGCCTTCCTTCATCGAGATCGAGTTGACGATCGCCTTGCCCTGGACGTTCTTCAACCCCTCCTCGATCACGTCCCACTTTGACGAGTCGACCATGATCGGAACCTTGGCGATATCCGGCTCCGCCGCGATCAGGCGCAGAAAGGTACGCATCGCCGCTTTCGAATCCAGCAGGCCCTCGTCCATGTTCACATCGATGATCTGTGCGCCGTTCTGCACCTGCTGGCGCGCCACATCGACCGCCTCGGCAAACTTGCCCTCGACGATGAGCTTCTTGAACGCCGCCGATCCGGTGACGTTCGTGCGCTCGCCGATATTGATGAAGTTGGCCGTGGACTTGGTCATGGGATGCTATTCACGATGCGCTAGTGGTTGGCCGGCACGGCGGCCGTGACTTCGATCTCGACCAGTACGCCCGGCCGCACAAGGCCCGCGACCTGCACCGTCGAGCGCACAGGACGATTAGGCTGTGCATCGCTGCCATAGTGGCGGCCATAGGCGCGCATCATGCCATCGAAATCCATGTTCCCCCCAGGCGTTGGCGCCGCGAGATAGACCGTCATCGCCACGACATCGCCCTCGTTGGCGCTGGCTTCTTTCAGCAAAGCCGCAATCTTCGCGAAAACGTTCTCCGCCTGCGTTTCGGTGTCACCGCCGAAGTCGCCGGACGGCAGCGCATCAGGAATGATCCCGGGCAAGCGGATGGTCGCGTACCCCGGCGGAATGACGATCGTTTTGGAATAGAACGCCGTCGGCGACGCATACTGCCGATGGATCGCCGCGGGAGTTCCATCCCGCGTGGTGACATCAGCGATTACACAGCCGCCAAGCGCGACATTCGTTAGACATATTCCGGCAAGACGTTTCATTCTGCGGCCTTCGTGCGCTGCAGTGCCGGCAAGCCGTCAATGCTCTGGGCGTTCTTCGTCAGCCGGCTCTCATGCCAGGCATCGAGCTCCATGTGATCGATATAGCGGCGCAACTGATCGCGCTCGCCCTTGAACTCCATGAAGGGCACAGCCCAGCCGCAACTGTCCTGCACCTTGTCGATGTCCGCAAAAATGATATCGCGCGCGCGTTCATGGCCCGGCGGGAACTTCGCGATCTCGTCTGCATAGCCAAGATCGTTGAATTGCATCACCTCACCGCGACCATAGAGCCGCATGATGTTCGGCGCGCCGTCATAAGCGCAGAACATGAAGGTGATCCGGCCGTTCTCCTTCACATGCGCCAGCGTCTCAGCGCCCGACCCACCGAGGTCGGCATAGGCGACCCGGTTCGGCCCGATGATGCGAAAGCTGTCATAGCCCTTCGGGCTGAGGTTCACGCGACCTATGTCCGCGAGCGGCGCTGTTGCGACGAAGAACATCTTCTGCGCCTGGATGAAGGCGACATGCTTGTCGTTCAGCGCGTCATAGAACTTTGCCATTGCCGTCCCCTAAGCCAGTTCGAACGGCTCCAGCCCAGCGAGCCTCAGCGCATGCGGACGCTCCGGCGGCTGACGCGGGATGATGCCCTTCACGGATTCCGCCACATGCCGAATGTGGTCCGGCGTCGTACCGCAGCAGCCGCCAAGAATGTTGACGAGGCCCTCCTTCGCCCAGCCCTCGACCGCGTGAGCGGTCTGGTGCGGCTGCTCGTCATACTGGCCCATCTCATTTGGCAGGCCCGCATTCGGATAGGCGGCGACCAGCGTATCCGCCACCCGCGCCATTTCGGCGATGAACGGGCGCATCAGATCGGCGCCGAGCGCGCAATTGAAGCCTACCGCGAATGGTTTGGCGTGCTTCACCGAATTCCAGAACGCCTCGGTCGTTTGGCCCGACAGCGTGCGGCCCGAGCGATCTGTGATCGTGCCCGAAATCCAGATCGGCAGATGCTCGAGGCCCTCAGCCTCCAGATCCATGATCGCCTTGATCGCGGCCTTGGCATTCAGCGTGTCGGTGATGGTCTCGACCAGATAGAGATCGACGCCACCTTCGTTCAGCGCACGGATCTGATCGCGATAGGCGCGATAGACCTCGTCGAAATCTACCAGCCGCGCGCCGGGATCGTTCACGTCGGACGACATCGACAGCATCTTGTTCAGCGGCCCGATCGAGCCGGCAAGAAAGCGTGGCTTCTCCGGCTCTCGCGCATTGAACTCATCGGCCACCTGCCGACCGATCCGCGCGCCTTCAAAGTTGATGTCCCACACCGCTTGGGCGTCGAGCTTGTAGTCATCCTGCGCAATCATCGTCGCAGAGAAGGTGTTCGTCTCGGAGATGTCGGCGCCCGCCTCGAAATACATCGCGTGCAGCTGCGCCACGAGGTCCGGCCGCGTCAGGCACAGGATGTCGTTGTTGCCCTTCATCTGACCGGGGTGCGTCTTGAAACGTTCGCCGCGATAATCGGCCTCCTGCAACCCCATCTTCTGGAACATCACGCCCCATGAGCCATCAAGGATCAGGATGCGCTCTTTCGCGATCTTCTTCAGCTTCGCGATGCGTTCACTGCGGGCGCTCATTGCTGCCCTCCTTGGCGAGGCGGTGGAATCGAGACTGCGCCACTGGCGTGCAGCGGAAAGAACGGATTGTGCGCCACCTCCCAGAGGTGGCCTTCGGGATCGGCAAAGTGTCCGACATAACCGCCCCACGACGTCTTGTGCGGCGCCTTCAGGCTGCTGCCGCCTGCGGCAAGCACCCGCGCGAACGCGGTATCGACCGTTGCAGGATCAGCAACATTCCACGCCAGCGTCTGCCTCCGGAAGCCGTTGCCCTCGCCCGGCACGCCCGCGTCTTCGGCCAGCATGTCGTTCGGAAAAAGAGCGAGCACAACGCCATCCATATCGTAGAAATGGATGGTCTCCTGCGAGGCGCGCGAGCGCTTCAGCCCCATCGCTTCGTAGAATGCAGCAGCGCGTGCCAGGTCTTCGACGCCTAAAGTCACAATTGCGATGCGGATCGGAGGACTGCTCATAAGGCGTGACGCTCCGGCTTGATGCCCAAAAGTCTGCACGTGGACAGCGACAGGCCAGCGCGGTTCATCGTGTAGAAATGGAAATGGTCGACGCCCTGCTCTGCCAGGCGCTGGCAGAGCTCAGCTGCGACATGCGCTGTCACCAGATCGCGTGTCTCCGCATCATTCTCGAGGCCTTCGTATAGTGCCGCAATTCGCGCCGGAATCGCCGTGCCGCACAACGCCGCCATCCGCTTCAAACCGTTAAAGTTGGACTGCAGCATGATGCCTGGCACGATCGGCTGGTGAATACCCGCCGCTCGCGCCTGATCGAGGAATTTGAAGTACACGTCGGGATAGAAGAAGAACTGCGTGATCGCCCGTGTCGCACCCGCATCGAACTTGCGCTTCAGGTTTTCGATCTCTGCCGTGAGTGAAGATGCATCCGGATGCACTTCCGGATAGCAACCCACTGAGATATCGAAGTCGGCAATCTTCCGAGCGCCTGCGATCAGGTCGTTGGCATAGGCATACCCGCCCGGATGCGGCTCATAGCGCGTGCCGATGCCGGCCGTCGGATCGCCGCGCAGCGCCACGACGCGCTTCACGCCGGCGGCCCAGTAGTCGCGCAGCACCTGGTCGATATCGTCCTTGGTCGCCGCGACACAGGTAATGTGTCCTGCGGGATTCAGGGATGTCTCTTCCGCCATCTTCTTGACGATGCCGTGCGTGCGTTCGCGCGTGGAACCGCCTGCGCCATATGTCACCGACACATAGGTGGGGTTCAGCGGCTCGAGCCGCTTCACCGAATCCCACAGCTTCGCTTCCATCTCCGGGGTCTTCGGGGGAAAGAACTCGAAGGAGACTGATGGCGTTCGGCTCATGCTGCAGTCCTCTTGCCCGTCCCTTCCAGCGCGGCCTTCTTGCAATCAGCCGACCAGACCATCACGGATATGCCTTTGTCGCCGTCGGGTGCGGCAAACGTCTTCGCGGAGCGCACAGTGAGCCCGGCTCGGTCGGCCCAGCGCGCCATGTCATGCTCGCTGACACCCAGATGGCGATGCGCATGGTCGCTGCGAAGGTGCTCCTGCGTGTGCGGCGCGAATTCGACGACGACGAGGCGCCCGCCCGGTTTTAGGACGCGTGCCGCCTCGTTGAGCGCACGGCCCGGATCATCAAGGAAGTGCAGAACCTGGTGGATGATCACCAGATTTGCGGAATTGTCAGGATAGGGCGACGCCGTGGCGTCCCCGTGTCGGACCGAGGCATTGCTGATCCCGGCTTCCGCCAGCTTGGATCGCGCAACCGTCAGCATCTGGTGCGACAGGTCGATACCCTCGACACGCCGGGCCTTGTCCGCGAACAGCGCCAACATCCGCGCGGTGCCGGTCCCGAAGTCCACCACCACCTCAAACGGCCCCGCCCCCGCCGCAGCGAGGACCGCCTGCTCAATGTCGTGATCAGAGTAGTGCATGGCGCGCAGGCGATCCCAGTCATCCGCCACCCGCGAGAAATAAGCGCCAGCGGCTGAAGCGCGCTCTCCCTTCACATCACGAAGCCGGTCCAGGTCACGCCGAATTTCAGGATCCGCCGCATCCACAACTGCGTTCAGCGAATCAACCAACGCCCGCGCCTGCCCTTCGGACGGCAGGCGATAGAACACCCACGCCCCTTCCGGCAGCCGTTCAACCAGACCGGCCCCGGTCAGGAATTTCAGATGCCGGGAAAGCCTTGGCTGGCTCTGATTCAGGACCTGTGCAAGCTCGCCGACTGAGAGCTCGCCATGCGCCAGGAGGCTCAGAATACGCGCCCGCGTGATCTCGCCTGCGGCCCGCAGCTGAGTCACAAGATGATTGAGGGTTACGGAAGCCATATAATGATATAAACATATCCTTATATGAACTCAAGCCATCCTCTTGGTCTCGTAATGGCCCAAGTTATGCTCCCGTTTATCAAGACAGCCAAAAAAGTGAAGTCAACGGGCGTTGACTTGACCGCTGCGGAAACACATGTCGCCCGAAGTGCTGGGAGCGCCGCCTAATGAGTATCAAAACTGCCATCCTGCCGGCAGCGGCGTCGATACTTGCTGCGGCCAGCCTGTCGGGCTGCATAACTGCCGGACCTGACCCGCAGGATCCCTATGCGGACTTCAACCGCCAGATGTTCGCCTTCAACGAAGAGCTCGACAAGGCGGTGGTGGAGCCGATGGCTTATGGTTACCGTGCTTTGACGAACGAGCCTGTTCGCGAGGGCGTTGGCAATTTCACCAGCAACCTCGGCGAGCCGCTGACCTTGGTGAACCATGTGCTGCAAGGCAAACTGCCGGATGCTGGCGCAACCTTCGGCCGCTTCGTCCTCAACACGACGATTGGTATCGCGGGCGTCTTCGACCCCGCCTCCAGCCTCGGCATGGCCCGCACGCAGGAAGACTTTGGCCAGACCCTTGGGACTTGGGGCGTCCAGTCGGGCCCGTTCCTTGTCTTGCCGGTTCTCGGGCCGACGACGCCGCGCGATCTAGTCGGCAAGGGCGGCGATGTCGGCCTCAACCCGCTGAACTATCCACAATTCCAGAATGACGATGCAATTCGCCTGGGCGTCGCAGCGCTTGGCGGCATCAATGCTCGCGAGGGCGCGATCGAGACTGTGGACGAGCTCCGCAACCAGATAGATCCGTATACGACAGTCAGGCGTTTGTATGGCCGGACAAGGGCCGCAGACATTGGAATTCCGTACACTGAACCGAATGACGCCCAGGAAGTGCCAAACGACGAACTAGACTTCTGATCGGAACGTGGAGATCACCATGAAACTCAAGAGCATGCTCACAGCTGCCATTCTTGTCGCCGCAACAGCTCCCGCTGCGTTCGCTGACAAGAAATCCGAAGCGTATGTGCAGGCGAACGCCAACAGCGTTCTTTCGGTGCTGAACGATCGCACGCTGTCCACAGACGCGCGGGAGAAGAAGTTCGGCGAGTTCATGAACAAGTTCGCGAACATGCCATCGATCGCCCGTCGCGTGATAGGCGCCAACGCTCAGTCGCTCTCGGAAGCCGAATTCAGCCGGTACTACAGATCATTCGAAACTTACGCGCTTGAAGTCTATCAGGTCCACTTCGACGACTTCCGGGGCGAGAAGCTGCGTGTCACCGGGTCGACGGACAACGGTCCGCAGCGCTCCACGGTCGAGTCAGTCATCAAGAGTTTGGCGACCGGCAAGGACACCAAGGTCTATTGGGATGTCCTGCTCAGCAAGGACGGCACGTCATATCGCGTCCGCGACGTCGGTATCGAACTCGGCGGCTCGACTTTGTGGCTGGCCCAGGAACAGGCGGCCCAGTTCATCAACTATCTCGATCGCAACAATGGTAACATCGACAAGCTTATCAGCCGCATCAATGTCCTGCTGGCTGACATGGAAGCTCGCAAGAAGGATGGCCGGGGCTCGGCTTACAAGGGCTGAGTCGCCGATTGACCCTGCCCAACAGACAGGCGCTGCTCGCGTCCTCGTGACTGCATGCCGCCGCGCTGTGTACTCGACAGCTTCCCCAGCGCTTCCTAGAAGCCTCTCCAACTGCCGGGTACATCGCCCGTGCAAAGGGAGAAACGCCTATGTTCCGTCGTCTGATCGCCGCGACCGCCTTCGCTCTGGCTCTGTCGCCCGCCGCGCTTGCGCAGGATGCGCCGAAATTCTCGGTCAAGACTTCGACCATCGGCTCGATCCTCGACAACGCGGAAGCCAAGGCTGCCTTCGTAAAGGTAATGCCGGAAGTCGCCGCTGCGCCGCAGCTCGAGGGCGCGCGTGAAATGACCATCGATGCCGTCAAAGGCATGGCGCCGGAATACTTCCCCGACGACAAGGTCGCCGAGCTCGACGCCGAACTCGCGAAGATCAAATAACCCCGCGAGCCACCTCGGGAATAAAGTCTGAACGGCGCGATCGTGAACGATCGCGCCGTTTCTGTTGAGAGTTGGCGGTCATATGCGTCAACTCGGCGCGAAATCGGAACCAGCGAGTGCTTGGCACGTCTAGCCTGCAGGCACGTTAGGAAGCATATGTCGGACGCCCTGGAAAACCCTCGCCCTCGGATCATGTGGTGGACCCGGAGATTTAGCGGCCCGCTTCGCGAGACATTTCCCGTCGATATGAACGACGCTTCGGATCACTTCATCAGTTTGCTCGCTCAGGCAGATCAACGTCTAGGCTCCGGCAACGCGTCGGGCGGTCATTCTGAAAGCGCTTAGCTATTTTCCGGAATTGTCGGTTGGCGCGATCCGCCGGCGTGGCTCTTCGACCTTCCAGACCATCACCACGAACGCGGCCGCCATGGCAATCATCGTCGCCCAGAACGACGATTGATAGCCCCAGGCCAGCACGAGCCCGGCTCCCAGCAATGGCGCCAGCGAGCCAATCACACCCTCGGCCGTGTTGGACAACGCCATGCGCATCGGCACGTCATGCGGGTGGCCATATTCAAGCACGATGTTCGCTGTCGACATCTGGAAGCCCGATTGGGCAGCGCCGATGACAAAGAACGACAGTGCAAACGTCTCGATCGAGTTCGACAACAACAGCCCGCCAACGCCTGCAATGTTCAGCGCCGTCGAGATCACGAATGTCGAACGAAACCCGTTATGGTCCGACAAGTAGCCCCACACGAGGTTTGAGACCGTGTCGGCCCCCATGTACGCGAACGACAGGATCGCCAGGGTCGTACCGAATTGTTCCGGATGCGCGTCCGCCGTGACGCCCAACGCAAACGTCGCATAAAGGAAGAAGAAGGGTTGGCCAATGCGCGAGCCCATCACCAGCGAACGCGCCAGCATGAACCACGCAAATCCATGATCGTCACGGATCAGCGCCGGGAAATCTTTCATTCGGTCGCGCAGCGACTTCCGCTCCCGGACCGTCGGCGGTTCTGGCTCACGCATCAGGATCTGCAACGCAGAGAGGCCGAGGCTCGTCAGCACGAAGGCGAGAAAGAACGTCGTCGCATAGCCATTCCCCCACACGTGGTTGGCCACCAGCCACGAGCCTGCGAAGTACGACAGCAGCGCCGCGATGAACCCGCCCGTTAGATTGCGCCACGCCTGCAGCCGTCCGCGCAACCGGATCGGGATCACCTTGGCCAGCAACAGTTGGAAGGCGACGCGTTGAGGCCCCTGGAAGAAGCCGAGGAGGAAAAGGAAGAGGAGTGCGCAGGCGAGCGCCCACGGCCCGACGAGGAACCAGCCGGAAATTGCAAGGCCGAGAATCTGCGCCCGCATCAGGAGACCGAGCGTCACCGACACCGGCAGGATCTTCTTGCGGTGCTCGATCTGTGCGGCCCCAATGATGGGCGAGACGATGCCGCCCAGTTGCTGCAGGCTGGTGCCGATGCCAACCCAGAAATCCGATCCCGAGATGGAATGCAGGTAGGCCGGCACGAAAGTCGGCGTATTGACCAGTCGAAAGCCCGTCATCCCCAGCATGCCGTGGACATAATGTCCGGCATAATTCCGCTTCAGATTGTCCTCGACGAACTTGTCATAGGCTTCGTCTGCCTGGACGACCGCGGATGATCCGCGTTTTCCGCTTTCGGAGGTATCCGCCAAGGCTGTCGCCCTTCCCACAGGCAAGACCCTGCGAAGGCGGGGCGTGCCAGGAATCATTACTAGGCCCGCATCGCGCTCTGTTGAAGTGCGGCGCGTTGCAGCGACCGACGATTCCGGTGCAATGTCCGCCCCGCAACCCAGCCTTTTGGGACGGAACCCTTAAATGAAACGCCTGCTTCTCGCTCTGGCCGCCAGCGCCTGCTTCGTTACACCCGCTTTCGGCCAGGCGGCGCCGAAGCCGACGCCCGAACAGCTCGCGAAGACCTACGAGGAAGACCAGCTCAGCCTCGAGAAGTGCGGTGTTCCGCGTAACGCAGCGGACGATTATCGTCCCAGCCCGCTAATGGCTGACCAGACCCGCGCTCTCCGCCTGGCCTCGACCCAGAAATTCCATGTCGAGACGGTCGCAACCGGCTTGCCCAACGCGTGGGGCATTGCCTTCCTGCCGTCCGGCAACATCATCGTCACGATCCGCGGTTCCGGACTCCGCATCATCAAGCCCGATGGCAAGGTCTCGGAGACCCTCAGCGGCTCGCCCTATATCAAATCGTCCATTCCGCTCTTCGGCATGCACGACGTGATCCTCGACAAGGATTTCGCAAAGAACCGCACCATCTATCTCGCCTACGTCTCGACGCCCGCAGGCGGCGGCAACACGGGCTACATCGCGAAGGCCAAGCTCGCTGCCGATGAGCAATCGATCACTGACCTGCACGTGCTCAAGCAGGAAGGCGCCATGGTTCCCCGCCGCATCCTGCAGGCCAAGGACGGATCGCTCTTCGTCATCACCGCCGACATCCTCACGCCCTACGTCAGCGCACAGTCGCTCAAGAGCCCGAACGGCAAGGTCCTGCACATCAACTCCGATGGAACGACGCCGAAATCCAATCCCTTCCTCGCCGATGAATCCGCCGATCCGACCATCTACGCCAAAGGCGTGCGCGACCCGCAGGGCATGGTCTTCAAGCCCGGCACGCAGGACATCTGGATCATCGAGAACGAGCCGCGCGGCGGGGATGAGCTGAACCGCATCCAGAAGGGCAAGGACTACGGCTTCCCGACCATCAGCTACGGCCGCGACAATGACGGCAAGCTGCTCAACAACGGTCTCACCAAACAGGCCGGCCTTGAACAACCCGTGTATTTCTGGACCCCCTCGGTCGCTTTCTCCGGCATGACCTGGCTCACCGGCGGTAAGTATCCCGGCTGGAAGAACTCGATCTTCATGGGCGGCCTCTCCGGCCAGCAACTCGTGCGCGTCGAGATGAATGCGCAGGGCCGGGTCGTCGGCGAAGAGAAGCTCCTCCGCGACCGCTGCCAGCGCTTCCGCGATGTGCGCCAGGGGCCGGACGGCTTGCTCTACGTGCTCACGGACGCACCGGCGGGAGAGTTGCTGCGGATTGTGCCGAACTAAATTGTTGGGGGGGGCCTAAACCGCCAACCCCAACGCCTTGCGCATCGCCTCAACCGCTGCGTCGAACGCCAGCATCGTCGAGGTGTGGCGCGGCGGGTAATCCTTCACCGGCGCCAGGTGACGCAACTCCCAGAACACACCGCCGGGAGGCTCTGCGCCTTCTTTCAGCATCGCGCGCAATGCCTCGCGCGCCGACTCGACCTCCTCCAGCGACCGCCCGATCGCATGTTGAGACAAGATCGCCGTCGCTGCCTGTCCCAGCGCGCACGCTTTTGGATCAACAGCGATCTCGGCGATGCGCCCGCCAGCGTCGAGTTTCACATCCACCTGCACGGTCGACCCGCACACGCGCGACACCTTGAGGGACGAGCCCTGCGCACCATCGAGCCGCCCGGTGTGCGGAATATCCGCTGCCAGCTCCAGAACGCGGTTGTGGTAAAGCTCGCCGAACATGCAGGCTATGTCGTCCCTATCGGGTCAGCGATCAAGGGTCGCCGGCTGGAAAGCCACCTCGGGGTCCGCGTCAAACAACAAACACGACGCTTGGAGTCCCGACCACAAAGGACTCAGATCGATCTGAGTCATGGCACAACTCCAACATTTGCTCGCCGATCCGGATCGACGGCACACGCTCCTTCACCAGGCCAGCCGCCGCAATCTCCTGCCCGAGGAGCGCACAGAGGGCTGTCGCAAGCTGTCCAAAATCCTCCGAGGGAGTATCAACGTCATTCAATCGAAGCCACGACATTACCGAGATGGAAGTGTCTGGATCAAATCTGACTCGGACATTGTGCTTTCCTGCGCATATCTGCTCCTGCACCGCCCCCACCAGGAAGACGCCAGTCGGCATTCTTTGGCGGCCGGTACACTGCCCTACTCAGCCATGACGGGCGGGGTCAGTTCTTTCGTCCACGCCTTGGGCTTTTCAGAGAACAGCGCAGCGCCTGTCGCCCGCGCGCCTGTCACCAGCGATTTGCGACGCGCATCCAGCACTTCGCGGAAGCCCATCGGCCGCTCGCGCCAGCCCTTGGCGCCGGCCATCACAACTTCGATGTCCTGCACCTCGCCCAGCAGTTCTGCCAGGTCGCGCACGCCCGCCACGCGTTTATCGAGCGCATCGGGAAACTGTTGCCGCATCAGCCTGGCTTGCAGGGCGTGATATTTCGCCTGCTTGCGCCATTCGTGCAGCAGTTCAGGTGCTTCTGTCTCCAGCGCATCGTACATTGCAAGCCGGGCCTGACGATATGTCTGACCCAGCGCGCCAGCGAGATCGGCGCGAACGCCAGCTTCCATCGCGGGCACGAGATCGTCGGCGCGCCTGTCCAGACCGTCGATGAATTGCCTGATCGTGTCTTCGGCCTCCACCGTGCGGCGGCTGCGCAGGAAGCGCTCTTCCAGCCGGCGTGTCGCATCGCTGCCGATGCGCGAGGCAAGAAACGGGCGCAGCGTGTCCAGCGCCTCGATCCGCGCGCCTGCATCGCGAAGCTCGGACAGCAACCGTGCCTGATCGCGCCACCAGCGGTTCTCTCGCCGGTAGGCCTTCGCGCCCATCAGCGGCTTTGCGAGACGCAGGGCTGCACGGACGCGCTTGCAGCGCACGCGGGCCTTGTGCGCGAACGCTGCCTGCTCCTGCCCCGCCTCGGCGCACTCGGCCGACAGCTTGTGCACCTGTTCGCGGATTACGCGCGACAGGCCTTCGCCGGGCGATTCATGTGGCGCGAGAACAAAACTCACCCGCGCCTCAATGGTTCTTAGCTTTTTTCTCGTCGTAATTCTTCAGCGGGTCGCGCATGTGCAGCCGCACATAGTGCGCCTCGGCGCGCGGCTGGTTCGGCCAGAACCGCACCGTCCAAGAGTGCACATTGTCGTCTTCCGAGTAGACACGCTCACATTCCAGGTTCGGCACCGCGGTGGCTTCCGGCCGGTTGCCGTCCTTGCAGGCGAAGCCATCCGCCTCGAACACCTTGCGCGCCTCCGCTTCCTGGCCGCCGCGCCATGTCCGGGCGATTGACTGACGGAAGTCCTGGTCCACGGAGCCCTCGGCGTCTCGGTCCCAGAAGCCGAAATTGGTGCCAGCCGGACCCGGCCCCTGCGGCGGACGCGGACCGCCCGTCTGAATCGCGGTCGACGTACACGCGGCCAACGCCAGTGCCATCAGGACGCCGCCGACAAGCTTCAAGCTTGCGAATTTCATCTACAGCCTCTCCCGGACGCCCAGCCCACTCAAACGACCGCATATCATAGACCCGCCCGCCCCATCGTCAAACGGCCCAGGCGCAGTTACCTGGCGCCAGGCTAGTTGTGAAAGCCTAATGTCCGGCCAAACCAATCGATTAAACCCGGCAGACTCTCGATGAAAAGCAGTGTCACATATGACACCGCGACCATCGCCACGACCGACACCACCAGCCCGACCGCCACAATCACCCCGTCGCGCTGGGCCAGCCCCAGGCCCAGCACAGCACAGGCCAGCGCCGGCGGAAAATTGCCTCCCGGCGGCAGGGGCAGGATCAGTACGACCGCCATGACCAGCACCACGATGCCGACAAAAATCGAACCCACCCGCCCGGTCATGAACAGCAGACGCGGCTTCATCACGCGCTCGATCACCGCCAGCTTGGGCGCCAGCCCGGTGAACGCGCCAACCAGCGCCTTGCGGTCGAACGACCGTTTTGACAGGATGCCCGGCAGGTAGAGGTCCTCGCGCCCGAGCACCATCTGGATCGAGACGATCAACAGGATGATGCCCACCACCGTAGGCACCCCCGGCGGCATCGGCACCACAGACGGCAGAGCGAACAGCAAAACGGCGAGACCGAACGAGCGGGCATCGAGTGCATCAATGATCTCACGCACCGTGACTTTCTCGCTTTCGCCCTGAACAGCACGAACGAGCAGCGCGGAGGTTGGATCGCCAGCATTACTCATTTTCGATAGCCCGCCGGCGCGACGGAGGATTCGAGCATGGCTTTGAAGCGCTCGGGCGCGCGGGTCAGAAGAACAGAAAAGGCGCTTAGGGAAATCTCCCTTCGACGAATTTTTCCACGATAGATGGCGCCAAACGTCTCCTTCATCTCGTTATGCGCATCGCCGGCAACCATGTAGCGAACGATTAGCCGTACGACGACGAGCACGAAGGAAATGACAAACACTCCCACGGCGCCGATGTCAGCGCTTTTCAAGTTCGTCATCAGCCATAGGACGCTGGCCATGGCAGCGCACTGGACCAGGGTCAACGGAAGCACGCCCAACAGAAATCCGCCGACGGAAAAGGCTCCTTCTCCGTCAGGCAGTTCTGAGTTTGCCGGTTCACTCAGACGCGCCTCCAGGTCGAACCTTGCGGTCCATCCATGATCTCGACGCCTTCGGCGGCCAGCGCCTTTCGGATGCGGTCGGCCTCGGCAAAATTCTTCGACTGACGCGCATCCACGCGCGCCGAGACCAGATCGTCAATCCGCTTCGCGTCCCCGGCGTCCCCGCGCGCCCATTCTTCTGGGTCCCGCTGCAGGATGCCAAGCAACCGCCCGGCCGCCAGGATCTGCCCCTTGATCCGCGCCCAATGCTCCGGCTCGGCCTTGTTCGCTTCTGTCGCCAGCGCAGAGAGTTCGGCGAGCGCAAGCGGCGTATTGAGATCATCGCACAGCGCCGCCGTCACCGCGTTCGGCGCCTCGACATAGTCTGCCAGCACGTCCTTCATCCGCCGCAGCGCATTGTACAGCCGGTCCAGCGTCGCCTTGCTCTGGTCGAGCAGAGCCTCGGTCCAGTCGAGCGGCTGGCGGTAATGCCCCGTCAGAAGCGCAAAGCGCATGGTCTCGCCGTCATAGTGCTTCAGCAAGTCGTGGATAAGTTTCACGTTGCCCAGCGACTTGGACATCTTTTCCGAGTCCATCGACAGGAAACCGTTGTGCAACCAGTAGCGCGCCATCGGAGCGCCATGCGCACACTCGCTCTGCGCGATCTCGTTCTCATGGTGCGGGAAGATCAGGTCGAGCCCGCCGGCATGAATGTCGATCGTCTCGCCCAGCACGGCCTTCGCCATCGCCGAGCACTCGATATGCCAGCCCGGCCGTCCCTCGCCCCACGGGCTTTCCCAGCGCGCCTCTTTCGGCTCGCCCGGCTTGGCGGCCTTCCACAGCGCAAAGTCGGCCGGATCCTTCTTGCCTGCGTCCACTTCCACGCGCGCGCCTGCAATCATGTCATCCCGGTTCCGCCCCGACAGCTTGCCGTAGTCCGCCATCGAGAGGACGTCGAATAAGACGCCATCCTTGCCCGGGTACGCATGGCCCTTGGCGACCAGCGTCTTGATGATCTCGATCATGCCGTCGATGTGCTCGGTCGCATGCGGCCGGAATGTCGGCTCCATCACCCCTAGCGCCGCCAGATCCTCCTTGTAGATCCGCTCGAACTTCGCGGTGATCTCGGCGATCGGCACGCTTGTTTCCGCAGCCGCCGCAATGATCTTGTCGTCCACGTCAGTAATGTTGGCCGCATAGACCACGTTCTCGGCCCCGTACCGCGCCCGCAGCAGGCGAAACAGCACGTCGAATGCGACCGGAGGCCGCGCATTGCCGATATGGGCGTAGGAATAGACCGTCGGTCCGCACACATACATCGTCACCCGCTGAGGGTTTTGCGGTGAAAAGACCTGCTTTTCGCGTGTCAGCGTATTGTGAAGGCGGATGTCCATAAGACCGGTCTTTTCGTTCCGTTAGGAATATTCAATAAGGGTTTGCGAATGCAGCAATTGGCGTTTCGCCGAGAGGCGCCTATGTGTCACGCACGTCCCGTCCGATCAATGTGGGCCGGGGTACGGTTCAAAAACAGGGCTTCGTAGCGCCCGATGGCTCTGAAACCGTCACGGGTTCCAGCCTGAGTAACGAAAGGGACGGCCCATGGACACCGTGACGAAAGACAAGACCAAGACCGCTTTCGACCTCTCCCAGCGCCCCTCCCGAGACGAGGCGGAAGACGCCGTCCGCACCCTCATCGCATGGGCCGGCGATGATCCCAAGCGCGAAGGCTTGATCGACACCCCCGGCCGCGTCGTCGATGCCTACGAGGAATGGTTCAAAGGCTATGGCGAAGATCCCCGCGAATACCTCTCGCGTACCTTCGACGACGTGAAGGGCTATGACGACATCGTCATGCTCCGCGACATCGACGTGGAGTCCCATTGCGAGCACCACATAGCCCCGTTCCTTGGCAAGGCGTTCGTCGCCTACATGCCGCTCGACAACGTCGTCGGCATTTCCAAGATCGCTCGTGTCGTCGAAATCTACGCCAAGCGCCTGCAGACGCAGGAAACGATGACTTCGCAGATCCTCACTGCGATCCAGGAAGTGCTAAAGCCCCAAGGCGTCGCCGTGATGATCGACGCCAAGCACGAGTGCATGACCACGCGCGGTGTTCATCACCCGAACGTCTCGACCATCACCACGCAGTTCAGCGGCGTCTTCAAGACCGACAAGGAGCTCCGCGAACGCTTCCTCCGCATGTCGGGACGGTAAGTCAGGGGCAGCCGGGCGGCCGCTCTCACTTCGCCAGAACAATGTCCCCGCTCTGCAGCGGACGCGCATAGTCCGCATAGGGCAGCTCGATGTTCGTGAAGGTCACCGGTATGCCCGCGCACGCCAGCGGCTCCGGGCGGTCACACACCTGGAAGTGCAGGTGCGGCTCCGACGAGTTGCCTGACGAACCCAGCTTCCCGATAAGCTGACCCGCCTTGACGACATCCCCCACCTTCACCGTCAGGCTGCCCGGCTTGAGGTGGGCGTACATCGAGAACTCGCCATTGCCGTGATCGATCACGATGTGGTTTCCCGCTATCGCATTCACGTTGCTCGCCACCATCTGCATCTGATAGGCGCCCACACGCTCGGCGTAGACCTCGAACGCCTCGTCCGGCTGTCGCAGCGTGGCCGGATCTTCGGTCACGTCTTCCTTCACCGCGACAACTCTCCCATCCGCCGCCGCAAGAATCTCCGCGCCGTAAGCGTAGAAATCTTCGAACGTCGTTCCGTTCCCATGGTGCGAGCTCGTACCATCACCGAGGCGCACGATGTCGAACGCAAATTCTTCCGGGAGGGCCCAGCGGTGTGCGGTATGCGGCGTCGGACCGACAGCCGCGAACCAGAGGCCTGTCATCGGAAAGCGGAATGCCGTCTTCGACATCGCCGAGTCGATCGGCAGGCTGGCGCTCGTCTCGGCGGTCCTACTCCCGCGCACGAAGCGGACCCGTACCCGCACCGCATCGCGCGTACCCTTGTAGGCAAAGGGCTGCCCCATCATCAGCAACGCCTCGCCATGCTTAAGCGCAGGCCCCGCCAGCAGCGCATCCTTCGCGATCAGCGCGCCTGAGCAGAACTGAAACGCCATCATGTCCATCATGCCCGAGGCCTGCACCCGCGGCCCTGCCATGGCCACCGTCTTGAGGTCGGCGCCCGCGATATGGCGCGTATCCTTTACCACGCCGCCCGCCATCAACTCGACATCCACACCCAGGATTTCGATCGACGCCGAACCGGCGTGCGACACCAGCACGTTCTGCAGCACCAGGCTCTGCACGCCCCGCTGCGATTCCAGCGGATAGGTGCGCACCTGCTCCGCCGGACAGAACTTCACCATCACATCACTCGACTTCCCATCGGCGTAGGCCCACTCGGGCGTCAGGGCAGCCGTCAGCAATCCCGCCGCAACAGCGGCAGACCACACGATCTTCATCTCAGTCTCCAGTGTTAGAATTCGTTGGATGGGTTGGAGGGCAGCCCAACGCGCGGTGGTTTCACGCGCCCGTACGCCCAGGTCAGCAGCAAGTAGAGAAGGACCCCCGTCACGATGGCGAGCGGCGCAAACCACCCGCCTGTGAGTTCGACGCCATCGACATTAGCGTCTGCGCCAATGAACAACTGTCCGGTGCTCAGCCGGAAGACACCGACATCCTGGTTTGTCGTCAGCTTCAGGATGCCGAGAAATATCATCATCGTCGCAACCAGATACCCGACACTCATGACGATCGCCGTCACCAGCCCGCGTATGCCCGTCGCCGCCGTACGCAAGATCGCCGACAGGACATCGTGCGGACCAAAAGTCCGCCCCGCCCGCACACGCAAGCGATCCGCCACCAGCTGTGGCAGAAACTCATCCGGATCACCCAGTTGCTCAAGCGCCGAGCGCGCATCAGCTTCACTCGCAGGCGTCTGCGCCATGGCGTCGAGAATATGCGTCTCCAACTCCTGCCGCACGGCATCGGCTTCCGCGCGTGAGAGCGGCGCCAGCGTACGATCAACCTGTGCGAAGTAACTCGCCAACAGCTTGCGCGCCTGCACATCGCCAATCTCGATCCAGCTAGACATCGAGCAACCCCCTCAGACTAGCGTCGAACCTGATCCAGCGACGTGCGCCGTCGTCCAGCGCAGCGAGACCCTTTGCGGTTATGGAATAGGTCTTCTTCGCAGGCCCCGATTCCTGGATCACCCATTCGGCGCTGGTCAGCCCGTCATGCTCGAACCCAGCCAAGAGCGGATAGAGCGTGCCTTCAGGAATACTGCCGCCGAGCACATCCTTGACCGCGACCGCCAGCGCATAGCCGTGCCGCGGCCCCGACTTCAGTGCGCCAAGTACGGCAAAGGGCAACACCCCTTTGCGCCAGCGCTTCTCCCAGTCATCCACCTGCGCATTCACGGCTGTCACCCAAGCTTTCATCTGATGTACATCGATATTCGAGGTACATCAAGAGCTCAGCTGTAGTTTTCCAGTTATCCTGCAAAAGCGCCTATGTGCCCGCGCCAGGCCCACCAGTGCCACCTCGGACTTGAGAAGTGATCGTCTCGAAGGATGAATGCTGGGGGGACAATCGTTTTAGTTCCGCGTCCGCAACTCAGGACCATGCGGCATCGGCCCCAATTCGTAATCAAAGCCCAACGCATTTTGGCGCTGCATTTGAGCCTGCTGGACCTTGTTCATGCGATCCCCGTCCAGCGTTGAGGACGTGCTTCCGGGTATGCCGAACCCCGCAAGCAGATACGAGCCTGCCATCAGCGCTCACACCTTCCAGTGGTCTCGACGCCGTGTCGGCTCGGCCTCCCGATCGCGATGCTCTGCAGCCACCTTGATCGGCCGACGGATCGCATCCTTCGCTTCTTGAATTTTCGCATGCGGCACGAACACCTGCATGCCGCTCAGCGCCAGCGTCCAGCCCCAGTCGATATTGGCATGGCGCGCGTTCCCCACGAACGCATCGATGTCCTCCGCACGAAGCTCGGAAGCGATCACTTCGGCCTCCTCCCGCATCGCCAGCGCGATCAGGATGGTATCGTCCAGCTGCTCACTGGTCATTTGGCAACTCCCCCAACGTCGCCACCAACCCGCGTTCGTCGCCGAAAGGCAAGTCCGCGCACCAATGTGATTCCGGACAAGCACAGGGCGCGTGAGCTGGGCGAGGAGTTGCAAAGATCAGGGCACGGTCGGCGGCGCCTCTTTCACTTTGACCTGCGCATCCACGAGCGGCGTCTTCAGCTCGGCGGACTCCGCTGCCTCCGCTTGCTTGGCTTTCTTGCCCTTCTTCGCCGGCTTGGGCGGCGGCGGGATCAGCACCGGCACGAACGGCTTCAACGGATCGGGATTGTAGCGCGGCTTCAGATCGCTGGCCGACAACCGCTCCACCACGCTCGGATCAAGCACACTGCCGGCATAGTCAATGGTTGGCCGATCCTTGCGCGACTTTCCTGACCAGATTCGCCGCGTGTAGATCGGATAGTTCATTGGCGACAGCGAGTCCCAGAAACGCGGCCGCGAGATCTTGCCCTTGAACACCAGCCCCGCCTCGCGCACCGCCTGCGCGAGCGGAGATTCGTCCTCGCCATACGTGCCATAGAAACGCAGCCCGCATTCTGCCGCGCCCTCGGCCACCCACTTCAGCGGCGCCGCCGAGAGCGGAGAGCCCTCGCCCCCGCC
>CANJXY010000014.1 GCA_947478925.1 Hyphomonadaceae bacterium
ACCTCCCAGACGGATTGGGGAACCAGCTTGTGGTTGCCAGCTTCTTTCTTGCCGTTCGGCCCGCGCGAGGCATCCGCTGCAAGCGCAAGAAAGCGGCTGCGTTCGGTATCGACGCCAACATCCATGGCGAGCGAGGCAGCGGGGAAATAGTCGAATAGCGTGGAGCGCTTTCCGAGAAAGACGGGCATCGCCGCCGAGCCGAACTCCACGAATGGCAGATCCCGTAGACCGCGCTGGCTGACACTGTCGAACTCGCGGATGCGGATTATGACGCCGTCGTTAAGTTCGATGCGGATCGGGTTCTCGCCGTCGACTGGGAAGATATCGATCACCCTGCCGCGCATGGCGAACTCGGCAGGTTCGTCGACGCGATCGTCTTCGTAATAGCCGATGCCTTTCACGGCGGCCTGGAAGGCCTGCACGTCCAGCCTGCCGCCGGCGACATAGCGCGTCAGTGGCTGGTCGAATGTCGCCGGGTCCGGCAGCATTTCGCTGGCTGCTTCGGCGGTGGTGATGAAGGCCAGACGCGCACGGGATTTCTGCTTCTGCGTCCGGCGCGCCTGCCGCAGGGCGGCCATGCGCGAACCAATGTTGGCGGCGGTCGGTGGTTGTGCGTCGCCTGGCAGTGCATCGCTCGACGGCAGCAGGATGCTGACAGCACCCGGCGCCGCGCCCTTCAGCGACGCGTGGATATCGCGCGCGCGGTATTCGCCAGAGATGATGGCGAGCACATCCCGCTTCTCAAGCGTCTCCGCAATACGCGCAACCGCGACCCCGACTTCGCATTCGGCACGCGCTGCCACAGTCCGATCCCGAGAGGCCGGTCCGTCTGCCATGCAATATCCCTCAAACCCTCAGCAGCAGGTAACGCAGTTCGCGCGCGCCGCAAGCAGGTTATTCAGCCTGCCATGCCACCAAACATCCGATGGGTATCCGACCCGTTAATGGGCCGCATACGAAACGGGTCTTGCCTACCGCCCAGTCGGCAGATCCTTGTAGGCAACGCCTTTATCCACACGAACATCCTGTGGAAGACCGAGCACGCGCTCCGCAATGATGTTGCGCAGGATTTCGTCCGTACCGCCCGCTATGCGAAGCCCCGGCGCCCACATGTACGCGTTGTGGAACGCGCCCTGAAGGGCGGCGATGTCCGGATCCGAGATGATGCCGAAATGATCTTCGGCCTCGATCGCGGAGTTGGCGAGATCCTGCATGCGGTTGGCGTTGAGCAGCTTGCCGATCGAGTTCTCGGGGCCAGGCGTCTGGCCCTTCGAGAGCGCCGTCATCGTACGATACTTGCCGAGCGTGTAACCCTCGGCGCTGACATACCAGCCGGCCAGCTTTTCACGGAAGGCCTGGTCCTGCAGCAACGACCCCTTTCCGGACGGAGACGGCGTGTTGCGGGCGAGTTCGAGGATCTCGGCGTACTCTGGTCCAGCCGATCCCCCGACCGCGAGACGCTCGTTCATCAGCGTCACCAGCGCGACATTCCAGCCATTACCGATCTCGCCGAGGCGTTCGGAATCCGAAATGCGAACGTCGGTGAAATAGACCTCGTTGAAGTTCGAGCCGCCTGACATCTGGTGGATTGGTCGCACCTCAACACCGGGCGCCTTCATGTTCACGACGAACATGGTGAGGCCCTTGTGCTTTTCCTTCTCCGGATTGGTGCGGACCAGCAGGATGCCGTAGTCGCAATAGTGCGCGCCAGACGTCCACACTTTCTGGCCATTGACGATCCAGTCGTCGCCATCACGGACGGCCTTGGTTTTGAGACCGGCAACGTCAGAACCCGCGCTAGGCTCCGAAAACAACTGGCACCAGATCTCCTCGCCGCGCAGTGCGGGCCCGACATAGCGCTTGATCTTGTCAGCAGAGTGGAACGCGATGACAGTGGGGATGCACATGCCGAGGCCGATGCCGAACGGGGCGACAGGCGCCTGGAATTTCTGCTCTTCCTGACTGAAGATCACCTGGAAGATTGGCGGCAACTCGCGACCGCCGACCTCCTTGCGCCATGTCAGACCGACATAGCCAGCGGCGGCCTTTTTGGCCTGATAGGCTTTCGAGGCCGGAATACCATCGCCCTCTGAGCGCGCTGTTTGGCGCGAGGCAGGCGGGCCCAATGTTTTCTCAAGCCAGGCGCGGGCTTCGGCGCGGAAGGCGGCTTCTTCGGAGCTGTCGTTGAAATCCATGATCAATCTCCTCAGGCTGCGTTCTTGAGTTCAAGACGGCGTACCAGCTTTTCTTTCCACGTACCCGGCCCACCGCATTGAACAGCGAGCAGTTTGGCGCGGCGATAGAACAGGTGGCAGTCGACCTCCCACGTGTAACCCATACCGCCATGCGCCTGGATGTTTTCCTTGGCCGCAAAATAGTAAGCGTCGCTGGCGGCCACGCGGGCCGCGGCGGCGGCTATCGGCATCTGCGCCGATTGCGTCGAGAGCGCCCACGCGCCGTAGTAGGCGTTCGAGCGTGCCAATTCGATGCCGACATACATGTCCGCCAGCTTGTGCTTGATCGCCTGGTACGAGCCGATCTGGCGGGAGAAGGCATAGCGGTTCTTCGCATAGTCGATGGACATCTCGAGGCAGGACTGCGAGCCGCCAATCTGTTCGAACGCGATCAGGATGGCCGCGCGGTCCAGCACTGCCTCTGCCAGATCCCAGCCCTCGCCGGCCTTGCCGAGCCGTTCAGCATTCGCCTTGTCGAAGGTCAGCTTGGCATGGCCGCGCGTCGGATCGAGCGTCTTCAACGTCTCGCGCTTGATGGCAGCCTGCCTGAGATCGACCAGCACAAGCGATAGCCCTTGACCCTCGCGCGCGAGCACGACGGCGTGGGTTGCGATGTCCCCATCGGTGACGGGGATCTTGACGCCAGTGAGCTTCGAGCCATCAAACTGCGCTTCGATCGAGGATGGCGAGGGCGCGCCGGGCCCTTCGGAAACAGCAAATGCGCCGATCACGTCACCAGCGACCACGCCGGGCAACACTTTGGCCTGCTGGGCCGGGGAGCCCGAGGTCAGTAGAGCTTCGGTGAAGAAGTATAACGTCGATGAGAACGGAATAGGGGCGACAGCCCGGCCGATTTCTTCGGCGAGAACGCAGAGTTCCAGCCGGCCCAGACCGAGGCCACCCAACTCTTCCGGAATGGAGACACCCAGCCAGCCCTGCTCGGCAACACCTTTCCAGAGCGCCTTGTCAAACGAGACGGCGTCGTCATTCAGGACGCCGCGCACGACCTGGCGGCTCGATTTTTCGTCGAGGAATTTCCGCGCCTGATCGCGCAGCATCTTCTGGTCGTCTGAGAAGTCGAAATTCACGAGCGCCCTCCCTGGGCTTGTTAGTCGGTCAAATGCGGGCGGAGCGGCCGGCCCAGAAGGGCTCGCGCAGCTTCCGCTTGAAGATCTTGCCACTGTCCTCGCGCGGCAGTTCGTTGCTGAAGTCCACTGACTTTGGCACCTTGAAGCCCGAGACATGCTCGCGGAGATAGGTTCTCACCTGCTCGTGCGTCAGTGTCACGCCCGGCTGCGGCTGCACGACTGCGTGGATTGCCTCGCCATACTCGTCATCCGGAATGCCAAACACAGCACAGTCGGCAACGCCCGGCATGCGATGCAGCGAAGCTTCGATCTCGGCGGGATAGATGTTCACCCCACCCGAAATGATCATGTCCTTCGAGCGGTCGCATAGGTAGAGATAGCCATCGGCGTCGAAATACCCGATGTCGCCCGTCGCAACGAGCCCGACCTTGGTGGAGGATACGCGCTTGGCGTGATCCTTGTGATAGGTGAAGTCCGCGATGTTGGTGAACATCGCCACCACCTCGCCAACCTCGCCCGCCGGGACGGAATTGCCGTCCGCATCTACAACCCGCACGTCTGCGCTCGGCATCGCCTTGCCCACCGTTCCCGGGTGCGAGAGCCATTGTTCCGAATTGCAGAACACCACGCCGCCGGTTTCGGTCGAACCGTAGTATTCCATGATGACAGGGCCCCACCATTCGATCATTGCGCGCTTCACCGGCGGCGAGCATGGCGCGGCAGCGTGGACGACGAATTCAAGCGAGGACACATCGTATTTCTTGCGGACATCCTCCGGCAGCTTCAACAACCGGTTGAACATGATCGGCACCATGTGCAGGTGTGTGACCTTGTAGTCCTGGATCATGCGCAACAAGTCTTCCGGCTCGAACCGCGCCTCGAGGTGCAGGTTCGCGCCAATTCGCGCGCAGACCGAGCCGTAGGCATTTGGCGCCGAGTGATACATCGGCCCGACCATCACGCTCACGATCTGGTCAGGCGGACGCGTCGTCAGGCCGAAAATTGTAAGCAGGCTGCGCATAGACGCATCGAACTGCTCGGGCGTCGGTGACGCGCGGCGAACTCCTTTGGGATGACCAGTGGTGCCGGACGTATAGATGATTGTTCCGGGACTCTGGCGCGGCGGCCCGGTCCAAGGCTCGAAGCCCTCCAACCAGGCCGACCAGTCCATCGCGCCCTCAGGCATTTGAACCGTTTGGTTGGACACGCCATAGGCGGCTGCGATCTCGGGCGGCGTCTGCACAGTCAGCACCTGCACGCCATCGGGAATCACCGAGCGGACAGACTCATAAAGGTCCGAGTGGATAACGATGGCTTTGGCGCCTGAGTTCTCAAAAATGTATTTCGCCTCGGCCGGGGTCGCATGCCAGTTCACCGGCGTTGGGTAGACGCCCAGAAGGCCGGCCGCAGTGCTCGCCTCGAAAAACGGAAAATCATTTCGGAGGTAAAGCGCGATTATGTCGCCGGGCTTTATGCCGATGCTATCCAACCCGGTCGCGGCCTTCGCCGATCGCAGGTTGAGGTCGGCAGTGCTCAGGCGGCGGTTGCCGCTGATGATCTCACCCAAGGCACATCTCCCTGACCGATCCGGTGGACCCGGATGCTTTGTCTCGTCCGCTCACCCTTGCGGCGTGAAGCTCACGCCCAGGCTACGGATGGCATGTACGAAGTTATTAGGCGCGATGTCGATCGCACCATTCCACTTGATATCCGGCAGGCGTGTCAGAAGCTGGCGATACGCCTCCTCCAGCTGGATCTGCGCCACGCGCTTGCCAAGGCAGACGTGAGGACCATAGCCGAACGCCAGATGCTTGTTCGCGTTGGGCCGCGCCACATCCAGCGTATCGGGGTTCTCGAACACGGCTGGGTCGCGGTTGGCCGCTCCATAATACATGATGACCTTCTCGCCTTCCGCCACCTGCTGGTCCGCGATCATCGCATCTTGGAGAGCCGTGCGTCGCATGTAGATGACCGGACTCACCATGCGGATGAACTCGTCGGCCGCATTCCCGAGCAGGTCCGGTTGCGTCCGCAGCTTTGCCTTCTGGTCCGGAAATTCCGTCAGCAGTTTCATCGCGCCGGACAGCGTATTGCGCGTCGTGTCATTGCCCGCGAACACGATCAGCAGCCACGACCCATCGAGATATTCGTCGCTCAGCATCTCGCCATCGACCTGCGCCCGCGCGATCGCTGTCATCAGGTCGGCTTGCGGATCCAGTCGGCGTTTGTGAAGCATGTGCAGGCCATAAGCGAACATCTCTTCCACGTTGGAATTGAAGTCGGCCACGAATTGCATCAGCTCAAGGCTCGGCGTCAGCGAGGCCTGATCAGCGGCCATGTTCTGGGCCAGCTCGAGATAGTGCATCCAGTGCAGGAATTTTCCGCGATCCGCCTCTGGCACGCCGAGAATTTCGCACAGCGTGAATAGAGGCAGGCGCGAGCTAAACTCTTCCACGAGGTCGCACTCGCCCTTCGGCGCCATGTTGTCGATCAGGCGGGTGACTTCGTTTTGCACCCTCGCCTTCAGGCCATTCAGATAGGCCGGCGTGAAAAACGGCATGTGCTCGCGGCGCAGCTGCAAATGATTCGGCGCATCCATGTTGATCATGGTGTCGAACGAGGCGCGGCCGAGCAGCACGTGGCCCGTGCCGACCTTTGGCGTATCCATCAGGATGCCGCCGCGTTGCGAGGAGAAGGTCGCCGGATCGCCGTTGACGCGCATCACATCGGCGTGGCGTGTGACCGCCCAGAAGCCAGGGAAGTCGCCGGGTTCAGGATGCCATGCCACCGGCGCGGCCGTGCGCATCTTTGCAAAGGTGTCGAATGGCTGCCCGTGGATAAATGCGCGGGGATCGTTGAACGTCAGCCCCTCGATACGCGGGTAGGCTTCCGGAAAGTTCGGACCGGGACGGCCTTCAACAGCCGTCTGGCTGATCAGCTGCATGGATGACTCGCCAACTCTTCTGAATGTTGGCGGGACGTTGCGCGCCCACAGGCTGACGCGCAAGTCATCCCCTTAGGTAAGGTCAGCGACTTCAGCAGCGAATTATCTCGGAAAGCAGAATGCCGCGCCGCGTCAGAACGAGAACTGCTCGCGCAGGATGCGTTCGTCGAGGGCATGACCCTCGTTGAACAGCATCGTCATGGGTTTGGAACGATCCTCGCGGATCGCGACCTTTGCGACATCGCGCACTTCCTGCGTGTCGGCGGAAGCTGCGACCGGACGACGCTCCGGCTCCTGAACCTCGATCTCGACGCGCGCATCGCCCCGCAGCAGCGCACCGCGCCACCTTCTGGGCCGGAATGGCGAAATCGGGGTCAGCGCCAGCAGGTTTCCCCCGATCGGAACGATCGGGCCATGGGCTGACAGGTTGTAAGCGGTGGAGCCTGCTGGCGTCGCCACAAGCACACCATCGGCTGACATGTCGGCGAGACGCTCACGGCCATCGACGAGGATCCGCAACCGCGCCGTCTGCGAGGTCTGGCGCAGGAGCGACACTTCGTTGATCGCGAGCCGCGTCGTGACGGTTCCATCCACTTGGGTCGCGGTCATCTCCAGCGGATGGATTACGGCCTTCGCCGCCGTGTCGATCCGTTCGGGCAGTCCTTCCTCGGCATAGTCATTCATCAGAAACCCGACCGTGCCCCGGTGCATCCCATAGACGGGCAGCCGGTCCTGGAACCGCTCGCGCAGGGTATCCAGCATCCAGCCATCGCCGCCCAGAGCGACGACAACCTCAGCCTTGTCGAGAGGAGCTTGGCCATAGCGACGGGTCATCGACTCGAGCGCCTGGCGGGCCTCCGGCTTCTGGGACGCCGTGAAATGGACTTTGAGATCAGCGCTCATTTCGGCTCCCGGATGCCACCCCCCTTGAGGGGCCGCGTCAGCTATAAAGCTGAAATCGGCAAATGACGACAGAATGACTTTCTTCCCGGAGCGCTATAAGTTGCGCCAACAGGGAGAATTGCCATGGCCGATGACCTCAGAACCGTCAGCGTGAAATCCCGCGTCAGCGCGGAGGAATGGAAAACCCGCGTCGAACTCGCGGCGCTGTATCGCCTGGTCGCCCTCTACGGGTGGGACGACATGATCTTCACCCACATTTCGGCCCGTGTGCCCGGCCCGGAGCACCACTTCCTGATCAACCCGTATGGGTTCTTCTTTGATGAGATCACAGCCTCCTCGCTCGTGAAGATAGACCTCGACGGCAATGTCGTCGAACCGACCGAATACATGATCAATCCGGCGGGCTTCACCATCCACTCGGCCATCCATGCTGCGCGCGAGGACGCGAAGTTCGTCCTGCACGTCCACACGGACGCGGGCGTCGCTGTGGCTTCAACCAAGGAGGGCCTGCTGCCAATCAGCCAGCATGCACTGATCGCCCTGCCGAACCTCGCCTATCATGACTACGAGGGCATCGCGCTTGACCTTGATGAGCGGGAGCGACTGGTTGCCGATCTGGGTAACAAGAATGCGCTCATGCTTTGGAACCACGGCACGCTGGCCGTGGGCGAGACGGCGGCCGCCTGCTGGACACAGATCTTCTTCCTAGAGCGCGCCTGCCAGATGCAGGTGATGGCAGCCGCTGGCGGTCGTGAGCACCTTCGCATGGCGCCGCAGGATGCGATCGAGACAGTCAAAGAACAGCAGGCGATGGCGCGCGGCGTCGGGGCCATGCTGGCCTGGCCGGGGTGCCTGCGGAAGCTGGACCGGGAATCGCCGGGATACGACGTCTGATAAGCTGAGGGCTGGGGTGGGGTGACTGCCTGGCTGGAGGACGCGCCGGCTTGCGCGGCACGTTTGTGTTGGCCGCTTCATCAGCGGAGACACCTGGCGCTCACGCAGGGTCATGGAGGTTAGCCGACGGCGGGCAGCGATGGCTTGCGACGGTGTCGCGCGCGAGCGGCGACTCTGGTCAGGCATGACGCGCCGACGATTTTACCCAGGTTAGCACCGGCGATAGCTGGCAGTCTGTCCCGAAGCTCGAAGGCCAGATCAGCATCGGCGAAGCCTTTGACGACCGATCCGGGCTTAGGCTTGGCATGCAAAAGACATTCGCGATCGACGAACGCACATCCGTCTAGCTGTTTGCGTCGTGTTTGAGCCGCGAGTCGCTCGACGGTGTAGAATGCGCCTGGGGCGGCCAAGAAGTGCGCGCGGGTATCGGCGCGTTTTTCTCGCTTGTGAGCCGCAACGGCTTTTTGAACGTGGAAGCCGGCCACCTAGCCCGGGATGACTGCGAGGGGAATGTGTTCGAGGTCGCAACCGGGCTGGGGCTTGCAATCTCCTGGAACCTCGGTCGCAAGGCGTGGCATGACGGCGGGTCCGGCCGTAGCACCAAGGTTCAGCGCAATCTGGGCTGCAATTTCGACGGATTGGGCGTATGGGTCGTCTTGGCCAGCAGATGCTTCTGAGTTCGCTATACTGGGGTCTGAGTGGCGTTTGGCGAGCGTGCCGTCGTTTGTTATGATTCGAGATATCACGATTTGATTCCGGGCGCGTTTGCCCAGCCGAGGAATGGGTTATGTCGAAGCAGAAGCCCATCAAGGTCGTCACGCCCCCGAATCCGCTCAAGGCCAAGCTGGGCGGAGTGCTACCGGCGCTTGACCAGAAGGCCATCGCGCGCGCCGAGGCCGCGCTCGAAAACATGTCTTCGCAGTTCGCCGATTGGATTAACGAGGAACTCGCACGCCTGCTGGAAGCGTGGGCCGCCTATGAGAAGGCGCCGGGCACGCATGCGTCACGTAACGAACTGCACCGCCGCGCTCACGATCTCAAAGGCCTCGCACCAACCTATGGCTATCCGCTGGTCGGCCGCATCTGTGCGTCGCTGTGCAAGCTGACGGGCGATGAACATGGTAATCTGAATCCGCCGGACAAGCTGCTGAAGGCGCATGTCGACGCGGTGAAGGCCGCTGTGAGCGGCAAGATCATGGCATCCGATCATCCAGTCGGCCTCGCGCTTGCGAGCGAGCTCGAGGCGCAGACCAAAGCGCTGATCGCAGCCAAGGACTGAGCGCCAACCTACCCCATCACTTCCTTCATACGCTCTTCCGTGAGCCCGTAGCCGGCCTCGGCCGGGATAACCAGCACCTTGCCGTCGGCGCGCTCCTCGACACGCGGCTCAACGGTGACGACGCGCTGGAGGCGGGCGGCGGTCTCAGCCTCGGCAGCGGTCGTAGAGCGGTCGAGGACCTGCAGGTTGAGGCGCGTCGGGAACATAAGCTTGGCCTCGCCCGTGAGGCGTCGCTGCAGCAGGCTCGCGGGCGACACCCATTCATGGTCGACGGCTTCGCGGCCATCGTGGCGGACGACCTGGCCGGCGGGGGCGTGGACCAGAAAAAAATGCGTGTCGAAACGGCGAGGCTCGAAGCTGGGCGTGATCCAGTGTGCGAATGGAACGAGGCGGTCGAGCGTCAGGCGAAGACCCGCATCGCGGATGAGCCGGATGAAACTGGTTGGGTCGGCTTCGACGGCAGCGCGCTGATCGTCGAAAGCGGCAGAACCGGCGGCGTCCACTTCTTCGCCGCTGCGCGTTGCGAGCAGCAAGCCGGACTCCTCGAACACTTCGCGCGCAGCAGCGATACGCAGAGAGCGCGCATAGTGATCGTAAGTGCCGTCCGACAAGTCATCCCATGCGGGTTCAGCGTCGGCGGCTGCGACCTTGCCGCCGGGAAACACCCAGGCACTGGCGCCGAAAGCCATTCCTGCGCTACGACGAACCATCAGCACTTCCAATCCCGGCGCGTCGCGCACGATCAGGACGGTCGATGCGGGCTTGGGGCGATCACCTTCAGTGCTCATTAGATCTCCGTAAACCTTCGAAATTGATGGCCGATTTGATGAAAATTCACCGATCGCATTTCGGCTGACCTTCAGGCGGCTCTGGTATCAGGGGGATAACTCAGAGCACCTCAGCCGGAACCAAGCAATGACCCAAGCGCGCGCAACTCACCTGCGCCTCGTCCAGACCGAGCCCATGCCGCTGGCCGTCCGCCAGCCTCGCATCCGCTTCCGTTCGGTCGTGCGCCTGGCTGATGGCGAGGCGTTTGGCATGCATGCTGAATCAGACATTAACTTTGAGGACACGTTCCATCCGCGTCATCTCACTGGAGCTCCGCTCCCCTCGGCGGCCGCGTGGCTTGGCGACCTGATCGAACGCGCCGGACGCCTGGCGCAGGAGACCAACCAGACGCTGCGTCCTCTCTCGATCCTCGCGCCAATGGCCGCTCTGGCCGACCAGGACGCGCCGATGGCGGCTGAAGCCGGCATCGCCCGCGCCGGCCTGCTGCCGCAGGAGGTTCGCCTCGATTTCTGTGACGCTTCGGTCTGCGCGCTTGAAGACCTGGCGCTGGACCGCGTCGATGCCTTCCGCCGTCGTGGGTTCCGTGTCGGCCTCGACGCCCGCAAGTCGTGGAGCACGCCGATGGGCGCGCGCGCACGCATGACCTTCGAAGCCGTGCGAATCGAACCGTCGCGCTGCGAAGCGCTTGAGATCCCGATGACACGCCTTGAAGTCGCGGCCGCCGAAGGTGTCGCACTAATCGCTGAAAACGTTCGCTGGCGCGATGCGGAACAACTCGCCGAACTCGGCATCTGCTTCGCAGTCGCGCCACGCGCTGACGGCTAGCCCTTCAAGGTCCGTCCGGGAAGCCTCTGCCCCGATCAGAAAGCGGGCCCTGGCATGGTCGACAGGGTCGCGGGGCTGTCGACGTCGAGCGCGAGATCGGGGCGGCCATCCACTGCGAAGGTCGATTGTTCCCTTGCCAGCAGGCCGAAGACGAGGTGGTGCGCCGCCTTTTTACCGTCTCCATGGCTGCGAGCATCAGGCCGAGACGGACGATCATTTCGGCTTCTTCGCTCCGCTTTCGCGCACTGGCTCGCCGATATCGCCGAGGAAGACGCCCGATCAGCTTGGCCGGAAGCCGACGCATGCAGGGCTGATCGAAGACCTCGCAGTCAGGTTATGAGCGCGTAGTCCATGTCGAGTTCGTCAGCGGCTTGCTCGAGACGGCGCTCAACGGACTCGGAGACGAGCGCGCGGTAAGGCGCGGCGACGCGCAGCGAGAGGGTGTCGCCGTCGCAGGTGAGCTTCGCGTGTTTCAGGAGGTCGGCGGAGCGCCCGGAGAAGTCGGCGGCGAGGCGCATGAGAGCGCCGAGCGCGCGCGCCCTGCCCGCCTGGATCGGATCAAGCAGTTTCTCGCTGACATCATTGCGGAGGCCTCGCTTGAAGCGTGAGGCGACTGCGAGCGCAAGCGCTGCGCGATCGCGGTGGCTGAGTCCCGGCAGTGGCGCACGGGCGACAAGGTCGAAAGCGAGATCGGCGCGATGATCCGGGTGCAGCAGCGCGCCGATATCGACAAGGCGACAAGCGGCGGCGGAAAGGCGCGCATTCAGCGTGTAAGGCGCGGCTTCCGACGCCCATTCGGCGAGGGCGCGGCCGAATTCCGCGGCGTGTTCGTCGGGGATCAGTGCGTCGAGGCCAGCGTCGAGCGGATCTTCCTGACGTTCGCCTGCATCGAGGCTGTCGAAGATAATGCCTTCGCGCACGCCGTAGGAGGAGATCATCACGGTCTTGAACTTGCCAAGTTCGATGACATTGCGGAGGACAGCGGCAGCATAGGGAATCGTCGCAGCCCGCTTGCGGGCCACTTCTTGGAGAAGGTCAGCATATTTCTTGCTGTTGACGATCTCGCCCAGCATCTTGAGCAAGTCGGCTGCGTCCATCTCGTAGTTCTGCAGCATGTGCAGCGGGGCGCGTGTGAGTTCCATGTGCAGCGTGCCGATGGCGCGCCAAGCGCCGCCAACGGCAAAGAAGACATCGCCGGATTTCTTGAGCTCGGGCGCGCCTGCAAGCACCTCTTTCACGCGCGCGACGACCTTGTCCTCATTGTAGCCGCCGCCACTGTCGAGCGCGAGCGGACCGAGCGGATAGGTGGAGCCACCTTCATACCTGCCACTAACGAGACGCGCGAGTTCGAGACTGGAGCCGCCAAGATCGCCGGCGACGCCATCGACGCCCGGCGTTCCCGCAAGCACGCCTTCGGCGGCGAAGCGCGCTTCATCGTCACCGGTCAGGATACGGAGCGTGACGCCCGTTTCCTTTTTGACCCGCTCGACGAACTCTTTGCCGTCGACGGCTTCGCGCACAGCGGCAGTCGCGAACGGAAAAAGTGCTTCCACTTTCTGCGCACGGGTAATCGAGGCAAAACGCGAGAGCGCAGCGATGGCGATCTCGACCCCCTCCTTGTTGAGACTGCCTGACGAGGTGAGCCCGCGGCCAAGACCCGCGAGAACCTTCTCGTTGAAGCGCGGCTGCATGGCTCGGCCACGCACGTCATAGACAACCAGACGCACCGAGTTGGAGCCGACGTCCATCACGCCAACGCGCTTCCAGCGGACAGGTTTGCCGCTGCTTCTGGACTTGGTTATCGAAGGCGTACTCATACGCAGGCCGCTGGTCCCTGTCTGGTCCCAGCACCTTCACCGGATACGCCGGTTTCAGTCCCTGGGCTTGAGCTCCGGTGGCGTAGCCAGCCGGAGCGCGCTGCCCCGGCCCGACAGGCTGGGGTTTTCGAGGAAGTAGTCGTGTGCCGAAAAGGACTGGAGGCCCTTGCCTGCCGCGCTACGCACATAGCTTCCATCCGGGCGCAACGTCCAGCTTTGAGCGTTGTCATTCAGGTTCGCCAGCATGATCTGGTCGAGAACCTGGTTATGCACAGTCGGATTCCGGATCGGCGTGAGCGTTTCGACACGGCGGTCGAGGTTCCGCTGCATCCAGTCCGCCGACGTAATGAACACTTTCGCCTCATCGGACGGCAGGCCGGCGCCGGCGCCAAAGCAAACGATTCGCGCGTGCTCGAGGAAGCGGCCCACGATGGAGCGCACGACGATGTTCTCTGACAATCCCGGCACGCCGGGGCGGAGGCAGCAGATGCCGCGCACGATCAGCTGGATCTGCACGCCGGACTGGCTAGCCCTGTAGAGCGTGTCGATGATTGTCTCGTCCACCAGCGCGTTGAGCTTGGCCCAGATCTGCGCCGGACGTCCAGCCTTGGCATGGGCGATCTCGTCTTCGATCAATCCGATCAGCGTCGACTTGATGCCAAAGGGCGAGATCGCCATCGCTTCCATCTGCGCCGGCTTGGAGTAACCAGTGACGTAATTGAACAGGCGGCCGGCATCGCGTCCGATCGCTTCGTCAGCGGTGAACAACGATAGGTCGTCATAGATGCGCGCGGTGATCGGGTGATAGTTGCCAGTGCCGACATGGGCGTAGGCGCGTAATGACCCCTGCTCGCGCCGGATCACCAGCGAGACCTTGGCGTGCGTCTTCAATTCGATGAAGCCGTAGACGACCTGCACACCGGCGCGTTCCATGTCGCGCGCAAGGCGGAGGTTGGCCTCCTCGTCGAAGCGTGCTTTCAGCTCAACCAGCGCCGTGACGTTCTTTCCGGCTTCGGCGGCCTCGATCAGGGCTGCGACGATGGGCGAGTTCTTGGACGTACGGTAGAGCGTCTGCTTCACGGCGACGACATCGGGATCGCGGGCAGCCTGGCGCAGGAACTGCGCGACCACGTCGAAGCTCTCATACGGGTGGTGGACAAGGATGTCCTTGACGCGGATGGCGGCGAAGATGTCGCCATTGTGCTCGCGGACCCGCTCGGGGAAGCGCGGCTCGAAAGGCGGGAAGACGAGATCCGGACGACCGTCGACGATCAGCTCGCGCAGCTGGTTCATACCCATGATGCCTTCGACCTCGACTACGTCGATAGGTTCTGCTTCGATTTCCTCGATGAAGAAGGTCTTGAGGTGTTCTGGCGCACTTCGGTCAATCTTGAGGCGCACGATACGGCCACGGCGGCGCTGTTTCAGCAGGATCTCGAATTCGCGGACGAGATCTTCAGCCTCTTCCTCGATCTCGATATCGCTATCGCGGATGACGCGCAGCATGCAGCGCCCCTTGGACAGGCAGTCCGGGAACAGAGTGTCGAGGAACAGCGTTATGACGTCTTCGAGCGCTATAAAGCGGCGGTTGTCAGGCTTACCCGGCAACTCAATGAAGCGCTCTACGTGGGTGGGGATTGGAACGAGAGCGCGCAGTTTCACTCCATCGGCCTGACGGTGCAGCGCGAACCCGACGGCGAAGCCTTGGTTCGGCAGGAACGGGAACGGATGTGATGGGTCGATGGCGAGGGGCGTCAGGACCGGGAAGACGCGCTCCATGAAGCGGGCGCGCAGCCAGTCGCGGTCAATGTCGCTGAGTTCGACGGCGTCGACCACGGCAAGGCCTGCATGGCGCATCTCGGCGCGGATGGAGGTCCAGATGCGCTGCTGCTCGGCCATCAGCAGGCCGGCTTCGGCGCCGATGCGCTGCAGCTGCTGTTGTGGCGTCAGGCCATCGGAGCTAACGCGCGTGATGTTGCTGCGAACCTGTTGACGCAGGCCGGCGACACGGACCGAGTAGAACTCATCAAGGTTGCTGGCGGAGATTGAGATGAAGCGCAACCGCTCCAGCAGCGGATGGGCGCGGTTCTCTGCTTCCTCGAGGACGCGGGAGTTGAACTTGAGCCAGCTGAGTTCGCGGTTGAAGAAACGCTCGGGCGTGTTGGCAAGGGGCGAGGTGACGCCAACGGCTTTCGCGACCCGCTTGGGGGCCGATTTGCGCGCACGCACCGTGCGTTCGGTTTTGACCGATCGTTTTGCCATCATCGCCCAGTGTTTTCGGCCGGTCTTGCGCCGGTCGTGAACAACCTGCTTATCATCAAGACGTTACGGAACTTTTGCAGGATCAAATATAGGTTCAGCCGGGGTCCATTCCGAGCGCTATCAAGGCAGCGCGCGCGGACCGGAGACCCTCCGCCCGGCCTGGCGTTCGGGCGATTTCGTCGGCGACGCGGGTGACCGCTTCCCAAGAGGGCTCCATCCGACGCGCTAGATAAGTCACGGATTCTTCTGGAATAATCAGGTGGCGCAGGGCGCATTCCTCGCGCAGGCGGGCGGCGAGGGTTTCGTCGTCTGGGGAATCTATGGCGGCAACCGGCATGGCCACGAGGCGCGAGCGGAGATCGAGCGGGGTGGCGAACCAATCGGCGGGGCTTCCTTGCCCGGCAAGCAGGACTGGCACGCCACGGTCACGGCAAAGGTTGAGAGCGGCGAGAAGACCGAGACCGGCGTCGGTGTGGTCGGCGTCGTCCATCGCCAGCGCGGAGACAGAAAGGCTCGCGATCTCATCCATTTCGGCATTCGCCAGCGCAGCACCGGTGACGAGCGCTGCGCCAGCGTCGGCCGCCCACAAATGAAGGAGACGCGTGCGGCCGGACTTCGCCTCGCCGATAAGCGCGAGTTGCTGGCCCGGCCAATGACGCCAGCGACGCAGCGCAACGAGGGCATTAGAGTACGACCCCGTTTCGATCAGGGGACGGCTGTCAGGATCCGCCTTCGGAAAGTCCAAAAACAGCTGGCTGGCGTGCCGGCCGTTGGTCATTGTCCATTCATTCTCAGGGCGCTCCCGACACCAGAAGCACCCAGCCGCCGCCCACGCCGTTGCGTAGGTCGACGCCGCGCGAGCGCAGGTCCGAGGCGAGCTGTTCCGGCCGGCCGGAGTAGGAGAAGGAAATGTCAGCGCCGACAACGGTGATCGACTCGACATTGAGATCGCGAACGAGGCGCGAATTTTCCAGACCCTTGCGGATCTTGGTCCACTGCTGAATGTCCTGGAACTGGGCTATCAGCGATACGCTGGTCGCGCCAGTCGAGCGGACGACCGACGCCGCTTTCCAGGCCCGTTCGAGTTCAGCGACAGCGCCAGACTGGGCCGAAGACAAGCTGACGAACGGGCCAACGACGCCGATTGTCGGGTTGGGAACCGTGGTGCGCATGTCGGTGAGGCGCACGTAATACTGCGGGCCCTGCATATAGACCTCGGCAATGACGCCGTGGTCGGTATGGGTGCGCGAGAGTTCATCCTGAATGTCGGACGTGGACGGACGCTGCGTCCATGTCTGGACCGAACCGACATACGGCGCGAGTGCAGTTTCATCCGACTTGCCGGAGACAGCCGATGCGCTGCGGTTGACCCATTGCGCGCCCCAGTCTGCGGCGTTGACGTTGGAGGCCGCGACTGGAACGATAAGGGACGAGGCGGCCTGATTGTCGACGTAAGCGACGCCGCGCTGGTCGAGATAGGCCCGGACGCGATCCTCCTCGAACGTCCAGGTGACGAGACCCGTGGCGCGAATGCCTCCAGCGACGGACGAGCTCTTCATTTCGCCTTGCGTCTGGTAGCTGCGATAGAGCTGTGCGACGGCCGATGCTTCGAGGGGCGAGCGCGTGGCGGCGCGATCTTCCGGCAGGGTCAGCCGGTCGATCAGGCGCTGTGCGCCGACGAGGCGGGCCGCGTTCCTGCCTTGCAGACTGGCGTCGGCGGCGCTGGGCGCCACGCTATCGACCACAAGGTCACGCACCCGGTAGACCGGGTTCTGGGCGAATGCACTGCCCGCCACGACGGCGGACACAACTGCAAGGGCAACGAATCTGGCAATTTTCTTCATGGCGGGCATACGTATCAGCGCCTTCCGGCCATTGTAAGGCAGGTTGTGCATGAACGGTTTGCCATGCTGGCGATAACCCGGATTATCGTGTTAGTGGCGGCGCATGACCGGCCCGGATTCCAAGACTCCCCTGACCTACCGCGATGCCGGTGTCGACATCGACGAAGGCGACGCACTTGTGGACGCGATTGCGCCGCTGGCGGCCTCGACGAAACGCCCCGGTGCGGATGGCGCACTCGGCGGCTTCGGCGGGCTGTTTGACCTGAAAGCCGCCGGGTTCAAGGACCCCGTGCTTGTTTCGGGTACGGACGGTGTTGGCACCAAGCTGATGCTGGCCTTTGCGACGGGCCGTCATGAAACGATCGGTATCGACCTCGTCGCCATGTGCGCGAACGACGTGCTGGCGCAGGGCGCCGAGCCGCTGTTCTTCCTCGACTACTTCGCGACGGGAAAGCTCGACAAGGGTACGGGCGCCAAGGTTGTTGCCGGGATCGCCGAAGGTTGCCGTCAGGCGGGCTGCACGCTGGTCGGCGGCGAGACGGCGGAGATGCCGGGCATGTATGCGCCGGGGCATTACGATCTCGCCGGCTTCGTGGTTGGCGGGGTCGAGCGCGAAGACATTCTGCCGCGCATGCAGGACATGAAGGCGGGCGATCTGCTGGTGGCGATGCCATCGTCCGGGCCGCACTCCAATGGCTACTCTCTGATCCGCAAGATCGTGGAACGCAGCGGGCTCAAGCTGGAAGATCCTGCGCCCTTCGAGCCGGGCAAGACGCTGGGCGAGGCGCTGCTGGCCCCGACAAAAATCTACGTGAAGGCGATCCTTCCGCTTATCCGCAACAAGCGCATCAAGGGTCTCGCACACATAACAGGCGGCGGGCTCACCGAGAACACGCCGCGCATGTTGCCCGATCATCTCGTGCCGAAAATCGACTACAAGGCATGGAAACTACCGCCGGTGTTCCAGTGGCTGCAGGAAACCGGTGCGATGTCGGATGAAGAAATGCGGCGTACATTCAACTGCGGCGTCGGTCTCGTGATGGCAGTCGAGCCAGCGGTGGCGATGCCGCTGATGGAGCGACTAGCGAATGAAGGTGAGGACGCCTTCGTTATCGGCGAGCTGGTTTCAGCGTGAGGATCGACGTGTGAGCCGGGCACGGCTGGGCATCCTCATCTCAGGCCGCGGCTCCAATATGGAGGCGCTCCTGCAGGCTGCGGCTGATCCCGCCTGGCCGTGCGAGCCGACGCTGGTGCTGTCGAACAGGCCGAACGCGGGTGGACTGGAAAAAGCGCGAAGCTTTGGCGTCATGGCGACCGCGCTGGACCACAAGATCTACGGCAAGGATCGAGAAGCGTTCGAGCGCGCGGTAGATGCGGAGCTGCGCGCGGCGGGAGTTGAGTTGATTGCACTGGCGGGATTCATGCGCGTGTTGACGCCATGGTTCGTGAATGCGTGGGCAGGAAAACTGATCAACATCCACCCGTCTCTGTTGCCGAAATATCCCGGCGTGGACACGCACAAACGCGCACTCGCGGCGGGTGACGCCGTGCATGGCTGCACAGTGCATCAGGTGACGGCCGGCGTCGATGAAGGGCCAGTGATCGGTCAGGCCGAGATCGATGTGCTAGCCGGCGACACGGAAGACACGCTGGCGGCGCGCGTGCTGAAGGCGGAACACCTGCTCTATCCGCGCTGCCTGGCTGCAGTGGCGCGCAAGGGCGGGACGCGGGTTGCGGAGACTGTGATCGCCGATGGGGTTGAGGTGCGACTGTTCGCGCCGCACTAACGGGGCCGACTGGACGCCACCCACATCTCCCGGCTAGTTTCGCGTTATGACGAAGACCGACATCGAGACACGCAAGGCCCGCGCGCATGCGTGGTTCCAGTCGCTGCAGGGCGACATCATTTCACGCTTTGAGGCGCTGGAGGATGCGGCGGGACCGCCGCTGTATGCGGGCAAAGCGGGACGGTTCGAGAAGACGCCGTGGAAACGGGGCGATGGCGCGCAGGATCTTGGCGGCGGCACCATGGCCATCATGAAGGGCCGGTTGTTCGAGAAGGTCGGCGTGCATGTGAGCTGTGTCTATGGGGCGTTTGCGCCGGAATTTGCGAAGACCATTCCGGGGGCGGATAGGTCGGGCGGGAAGTTCTGGGCGGCTGGCATTTCGCTGATTGCCCACATGGTGTCCCCGCGCGTGCCGGCCGTGCACATGAATACGCGGATGCTCGTGACAGATGACAGCTGGTTCGGCGGCGGCGCCGACCTAACGCCCCTGCTCGCTTATCAGCGCGAGCAGGAGTTTCCGGACTCGATAGAGTTCCACGACGCGATGCGCGCGGCGTGTGAGGCCCACCGGACCGACTATGCCGCGATGAAAAAGCATTGCGATGAATACTTCCACTTGCCCCACCGCAACGAGCCGCGCGGGATCGGCGGGATTTTCTACGATCGCTACAATACCGGTGATTGGGAGAAAGACTTCGCCTTCACGCAGGACGTCGGCCGCGAATTCGCCAAGGTCTATCCGGAGATCGTGAAACGGCGGATGCTGGAGAGCTGGTCGCCGGAGCAGCGCGAGGAACAACTCGTGCGGCGCGGTCGTTATGTAGAGTTCAACCTGCTCTACGATCGTGGGACGACGTTCGGCCTGAAGACTGGCGGCAATGTCGCCAGCATCCTGTCGTCGATGCCGCCTGTGGTGAAGTGGCCTTAGACGAGGCGTAGAAGCTCGTCCCTTGAAAGCAGGAAGTCGCTGGCGATCCAGGCGGTTTCCGCCTTGCGCAACGCCTCACCTAACAGTGGGCCAGGAGTAAATTCGCGCGCGAGAAGATCACCTCCCGTGAGCGGCATGACCGGTCTTGGCCAAGCTTCGGCCAGCTCGACCACGTCGGCCCAGGCGGGATCTCCACTCTCAGCCCATGCCAGTTTCGCAAGATCCATCACCACCACCGCCCCGACCCGGTAGACGGCGACGCGGACGTCGTGTGGGGTCATATCGGCCGGCATCGGTGTCCCGTCTTCGGCCGGCAAGACAATGCGGTTGCGCTCTTCGTTCGACAGCTTGAGACGGTTGGCGATGGCTCTTGTCGCGGCGGCGTCTTTCCAGACCAGCGACAGGAAACGTAGCAGCGCATCTGGCGCTGAACCTCGCCGGGACTCCAGCGCGACCAGTTTGCGCAGCAGGCCAAGGCCGCGCGCTTCCGGGAAGATCTGCGCCAACACGCCGGATGACCCCATCGCCTCCAGCGCACCGATCGGCTCGGCGGCAGCGCACAGCTTCTTCGTTTCCATCCAGATGCGCTCGACCGAAATCCCTTCCAGGCCGACGCGGAGCTTTGCACAGGCAGCGAGACCTGCACCGTCAAGCGCTCCACGGCCGTACCAGGCATAGAAACGGAAGAAACGAAGGATGCGGAGATAGTCCTCGCGGATGCGCGTTTCCGGATCGCCGACGAACACGATGCGACGCGCGGCGAGATCGTCGAGGCCGCCGCCAGTCGGATCGAATACGTGTCCGTCACGATCAGCATAGAGCGCGTTGATGCGGAAATCGCGGCGCTGGGCGTCTTCTTCCCAGTCCTGCGTGAAGGCGACGACGGCGCGGCGGCCATCGGTTTCGACGTCGCGGCGCAGTGTTGTCACTTCAAACGGCGTGTGGTCAGCAACCACTGTCAGCGTGCCGTGCTCAATGCCGGTGGGATGCACGGCGATGTTGGCGGCGCGCATCACCTGCGTGACCTCGTCCGGCACAAGCTGCGTGGCGATATCGATGTCGGAGACCGGTTCACCAAGCAGGGCGTTGCGTACACAGCCGCCGACATAGCGCGCGGAGCCCGGCCGCGCCGCCTCCAGCGCGTCCATCACCCGTCGCGCGGCGATCATCCAGGGCTGGATCGCCAGCTGAGGCATGGTTTAGTTGCCCGTGTCGCGCGGGGCGACCGGCGCCTGCGTCGGCGTTTGGGCGGGCTGGTTCTGGCTACCCGGCAGTGGCGTTTCGATGCACGGAATTTCCTTCGCTGGTACGATGCGGCCTTCAGCGTCCAGACGGGTAGGATCAAAGCATTTGTCGGCTTCACGCGGCTCCAGCAGCGGCGGAATGACAAGGCCAAGAACGGCGATGACGGCGCCGATGATTACGAGGCGCGTGAGGGGCCAGCGGTCCTTGATCTTCAGGTCACGCGAGGCGGCGCGATAGATCAGGAACACCGCGAACGGGATCAGGAAAAGGAGGAGTTCGACGAGGATGCGTTGAGTCATGTCAGGTCCGTATCACACGCCGCACTTCACGCGCCATATAGCCGGTCATGGAGGGATTTGAGCATTCCGGCCGTCGCCCCCCAGATATAGCGCCCGTTGTGGGGCATGGCGTAATAGGCGCGCAAGACCCCGGCATATTCCCTCTCGTGACGCTGGTGATTTGCCGGGTCCATCAGGAAGCTGAGCGGGGTTTCGAACACATCGGCGACCTCGCGCTCGCTGGGCGTGGGCACATAGTCGGCGGGCAGGAGGCCTACGAAAGGCGCGATTGCGAAGCCCGAACCTGTTAGGTACGTGTCGCCCTGCCCCAGCACTTTCACCGTGGACGGATCAACGCCAACCTCCTCATTGGCCTCGCGCAGGGCGGCAGCGAGCGCGTTTTCGCCCGGCTCGATCCGGCCGCCCGGAAAGGCCACCTGCCCGGCATGGCTGGCCATGGTTTCAGGGCGGAGGGTGAGCAGGACGCCGAAATCGTCGCCCCGGTCCATTAGCGCGACGAGCACTGCGGCACGGCGATATTTGCCATTGGGCGGCAGCCGCCAGTCCGGGTTGAGGTCGTAGTCGGTGCGCACCGGCTGGTCGAACACAGCATCAAGCGGCGCCAGCAGGCGCGCGGCGCGATCGAGGAAATCTGGCTTGGTGAAGACCATCGGTTAGGCCATCTCCCCGACGCTGAAGCGGACCCCTGCGGAGACTACGCTCATCGTGGATTTGCCTGCATCCGGCTCGGCCCATCCGATAAGCTCGTAATAGGGCGGCCGGGCCAGCCGGGCTTCCAGACCTCCCCGGACCAGGACATAGGTCGAGGGCTCGCCTGTCTGGCGATTTGTCACGACGCGGAGCGGGTGGGCCGCATCGACTGCCACGACATCGCCCACATTCGTCGTGACCAGTATCACCTGATGGCCATCCGACTCATGCCGGTCCACGCGCACGCCCACGAACGGGGCGTCGTCCACCTTCACCACCACTTTTTCGTGAGGGGTGACCAGGTAATAGCCATCGGCGTCGCGTCTGAGGATGGTCGAGAACAGCTGGACGAGCTTTTCCCTACTGAACCGCACGCCTTCCTGCCACCAGGAGCCGTCGCGGCGGATTTGCAGGCCGATGTCCCCACAGTGGGTCGGGTTCCACAAATTTACGGGCGGCAGGGAACGGGGCTTTTCCAAACCCGCTTCCACCTGCAAGGTGGAAATCAGGTCCGCGAGCGACTTTATGTTCGGGGCTATCGCGTTCGACATGGGCAGCTCGGCCTCCGGGTTCTCCCCACAGATAGGTAAATGCACCGCATGAGTGAAGCCGCCATCGCCCCATCGTCCGATATCGTCAAGGAAGCCGATGCTGCCGTCGAGCTTCTGGCGCAGGTGCGCGCCGAGATCGGGAAGGTCGTGTTCGGCCAGGAACGCGTGGTCGAGCTGGTCCTGGCGACCGTTCTGGCCGGGGGCCATGCCCTGCTGATCGGGGCGCCAGGTCTTGCCAAGACCAAGCTGGTGGAAGCGACCGCCCGGGCGCTGGGCCTCGACTGGGGTCGGGTGCAGTTCACCCCCGACCTGATGCCGTCCGACATTCTGGGTTCGGAGATCCTCGATGAGGGCGCGTCCGGCCGTGCTTTCCGGTTCGTAAAGGGACCAATCTTCACCAGCCTGCTGATGGCCGACGAGATCAACCGCGCCTCTCCGCGTACGCAATCCGCGCTGCTGCAAGCGATGCAGGAGCGGCATGTGACCGTGGCAGGCGCGAGCTATGACCTGCCCAAACCGTTCCACGTGCTGGCGACGCAGAACCCGATCGAACAGGAAGGCACTTATCCGTTGCCCGAAGCGCAGCTCGACCGCTTCTTGCTCAAGGTTGATGTTGACTATCCGGATGCTGAGACCGAGCGCCGCATCCTGGTGGAAACGACGGGACTTGGGGATCAGACCGTTCGTCCGGTTCTTGACGCAGAAAAGCTTATCGCCATCCAGTCGCTCGTGCGTCGCATGACGGTGGGCGAGGAAGTACTCGAAGCCATCCTGCGTCTCGTGCGCTCGGCGCGTCCGGAGCAGTCTGACAATCCGCAAGTGAAGAAGCGCGTCGACTGGGGTCCGTCTCCGCGTGCCGGTCAGTCACTGATGCTTGCTGCACGTTCGCGTGCGTTGCTGCGCGGACGCCTTGCCCCCTCGCTCGACGATATCGAGGCACTGGCGGAGCCCGCTCTGGGTCACCGCATGGCGCTGGCCTACGACCCGACCGGCCAAGGGGGCACGCTGTCGGCGCTGATCCAGGAACTTGTCGCCAAAGTCGCTTAACGTCTCAAGACCTCCCCCAGGACTTCCCCAAGTGCCACAGGCGCCCCTCTCGCAGTTGAAAGCCGAAGCGTCCGCTCTTGCGGGCGACCTCGGCACCCTGACCACGCACGCGCGCGCGGCGAGCGCGGCGCATCTGGGCTCCGCCGGCCGGCGCAAGTCGGGGATGGGTGAGAACTTCTGGCAGTATCGCAGGCACACGACAGAGGACGGCGCGGATCGCATCGACTGGCGCAGGTCGGCGCGCGAGGAAAACCTGTTCGTGCGGGAGACAGAGCTGGAAACCGCGCGCACCTTCCTCTTCTGGGCCGATCCGAGCCAGGGCTTTCACTGGTCGAGCGCCGAGGCGATCCCGCACAAGGCGGACCGCGCCCTGCTACTTTGCATGGCGCTGGCCGGGGCGCTTTCGCGCTCGGGCGAACGTTGTGGCGCGCTGGGTGGCGGACGTGGACCCGTCTCTGGCGCGCGTGCTGCGGCGCGTGTCGGCGAGGACATCCGCAGTATTCGTGCTGATACGTCCTTCCCTCGCCCGCCGCGCGATAACGCTGCGGTAGTGGTGTGTAGCGATTTCTATTCGCCGCTGGCTGACTGGCGTTCGCGTCTGGCGCCGGTTGCCGCCAAATGTCGTGACGGCGTGCTACTGCAGGTGTGTGATCCGATCGAAGAAACCTATCCGTTCAATGGGCGCGTGCGGTTCTTCCGGCCCGGGCAGGATAGTGAACGCCTGATCGGTCGCGCGGAGTCGATCCGCGACGGCTATCTCGACAAGTTCGCCCAGCGCCGAAAAGACATGACGGATCTTGCCGCCGAAATCGGCTGGCGCTTTGTGAGCCATGTCACCAGCGAGCCTTCGCGTACGCCGCTTGGTGAACTTGCGTACGGCTTCACCAGCGGGGTCGCGGCTTGAGCCTGGGTCCGTTCCTGTTCCTGCAGCCATGGGCGCTGCTTGGGCTCATTGCCCTTCCCCTGCTTTGGCTTTTGCTGCGCGCGACGCCGCCGGAGCCAAAGCGGTTTGCGCTTCCATCGCTGGCGCTGCTGGAAGACCTCAAGCCGGAAGAAGAAACGCCGGCGCGGACGCCATGGTGGCTGTTGCTGCTGCGGATGATTGCACTCGCGCTCGCCATTCTCGGCTTCGCGCGACCGACCTGGGCGCCGAACGCACAAGTCAGCACCAACGGCGGTACTCTGATCGTGGTCGACGATGGCTGGACCAGCGCAGAACGCTGGCGCGATATCGTGCGCACCGCAACGGCTGCGGTCGATGAGGCCTCGCAGCAGGGCGGCACGCTGCATGTGATGTTCACCGCGCCGCGTGAAGTGGCGCGAGATGTTTCCGAGGCCCTCGATGCAGAGACGGCGCGACAACTTTTGCGCAACGAGCGTCCTGCAGCGTGGCTGCCAGATCGCGTGGCGGCGCTGGCGGCGCTCGACAAGACACAGCTGAAGCCCGGCCGAATAATCTGGGTGACGGACGGTTTTGACCATGACAGCGCGGCGGCTTTCGCGCGGGGCCTCGCCGCCAAGGGCGCGACGGACGTGCGCATCACCCGGCCCAAGAGCGCGTTTGCGATCACGTCTGCGGACTCTTCTGCCGAAGGCGCTCGCGTCTCGGTCGTACGCGCGGACACAATACCGGGCATCACGGCGGACATCATCGCCGAAACCTCCGAGGGCGCCTCCATCGCCTCGACGCGCATTGCGTTTGATGGGGGAGCGACGACAGCGGAAGCAGCCTTCCCAATCCCAGCAGCGGCTTTGAACCGCGTGGCGCGGTTCCGCATTGGCGGATCGCCATCGGCTGGTGGCGTCTGGCTGTGGGATGACACGGCGCGCCGGCCGCATGTCGGGCTCGCGGATACGCAAAACGAGGCCCAGCCGCTGCTGGCGGAACACTATTATGCGCGCAAGGCGTTGCAGCCCTACGCGCAGCTGACCGAGAAGCCGTTGGCCAATCTGCTCGATACGCCGATCGACGCGATCATCATGGGCGATCGCGGCACCATCGACGACGCGACCAAGACGCGGCTGGTGGACTGGATCGACAAGGGCGGCGTGCTGATCCGCTTTGCGGGGCCTCGCCTTGCGGCACAGGAAGGCGCGCTGACGCCAGTGGCGCTGCGGCCGACATCGCGCTCGCTCGGGTCCTCGCTATCGTGGGAGACGCCGCAGAAGGTTGCGGACTTCCCGGCGAGTTCGCCCTTCTTCGGCATTCCTAAGCCGGTTGATGCGGCTGTTCGCCAGCAGGTTCTGGCCCAGCCTTCAGCCGAACTCGAAAGCCAGACATGGGCCAAGCTCGAAGACGGCACGCCTCTGGTCACCGCAAAACGCATGGGACGCGGCGAGCTGATCCTGTTTCACGTTACGGCCGATCCGGATTGGTCCGACATGCCCTATACCGGCGCCTTCGTTGAGATGTTGCGCCGCTCTGTGGTGTCGGGCGGCGAACGCACCGGACCGTCCGCTCTGGGAACCGAAGGCACGCTTGCGCCGGCGCGCGTGCTCGATGGATTTGGCGTGCTAACGCCGCCGCAATCATCCGCAACGCCCATTCCCGCCGCGACTTTCCTCACCACGCGCCCCGGTCCGACAACACCGCCGGGCATCTATCTTGGGCCAGGCGGTGAGCGCGCACTGAACGCTGGAGCGCCTGCGCCGCAAGCGTTCGATGCGTGGCCGGCGGAAGTCTCGGTGACCCAGGAAGCAGCCATCGTCGAGCGCGCAGGGCTCGGCGGCTGGATGATCGGGCTCGCACTGGGGATCGTCGCGCTGGACCTGTTGATCGCGCTGGCGTTCGCCGGGCGTATCCCACGCTTCTTCGGCAAGAAGGCCGCTGCTGCCTTGTTGATGTTCGTCATTGGCGGCGCGCTGCTGAACGCGGCGCCGCCCGCTTCGGCGCAGACAACGGAACAGCTGGCGCGTGAAGCAGCGGCCCATCTGCGCTTCGCCTATGTCAAAACCGGCGACCGCCGGCTGGATGACACGACCAAGGCTGGGCTGTTCGGCCTGTCCTACCAGCTCGGCCAGCGCACGTCGGTTGAGCCGGAGATGCCGCATGGGATCGACCTATCGCGCGACAGTCTCGAACTCTATCCGATGATCTACTACGCCGTGCCGCGCGATGCGAAGGCGCTGCCTCCCATGGCTGTTGCGAAGGTGAATGCCTATCTGCGGGCCGGCGGCGCGTTTGTGGTCGATACGCGTGATGCCGCGCCGGGCCGCGATGTATCGCAGGACCTCCAGCGATTGCTGCAGGGGATCGACGCGCCGCGCATGATACCGGCGCCGGCGAACCACGTACTGACCAAGAGCTATTACCTGATCCGCTCCTTCCCCGGCCGTCTCAACGGACGCCTCTGGATCGAGAGCGGCGCGACGGATCGCGATACACGGCGGGGCGATGGCGTCTCGGGCCTGTTCATCGGCGGATCGGACTGGGCCGGCGCGTGGGCGATCGACGACAAGACCGGACGGCCACTGCTGACGATGGATGGCGGCGAGCAGGCGCGCGAGATGTCTTACCGCTTCGGTATCAACCTCGTGATGTACATCCTCACCGGCAACTACAAGGAAGACCAGGTTCACATTCCCGATCTGCTTGAACGCCTCGGCACCTCGCGCGACAGGGCCAACGGACCATGATGGATGCATCCCGTCTTGGCTTTGATCCGCTGATCCCGTGGCTGGCGCTGTGGGGACTGGTTGGCGTCGCTGTAGTGCTGTGGGGCGTCTATGTCACGCTGCGCGGCAAGGCGTGGCTGTTCCGCGCGCTGGCAATGACGGTGCTGGCGGTAGCGCTGGCCAACCCGCAATGGATCCAGGAACAGCGCGAGCCGCTGAAGGATATCGTCGCGGTGGTGATGGACCGCTCGGAGAGCATGAATTTCCGGGGGCGCACGGAGACGGCGCAGGCCGCCTATGACGCCATTCGCAGGCAGATCGAGGCTGACGATACGCTCGAACTGCGCATCGCCGAGACCGACCCCGGCGCCGATGGCACGGACATGTATATCGCGCTGCAGTCGGCGCTGTCGGATGCACCCCGCGACCGCATTGCCGGCGCGGTGATGATCACGGACGGCCAGATCCACGACATTCCGAAAGACACGAAGGACGCGCAGAAGCTGGGCCCGATCCATGCGATGATCGTGGGCGGCGACGACGAGATCGACCGCAATATCGAGATCCAGTCGGCCCCGTCCTTCTCCATCATCGACCAGAAGGTCGAGATGCGCGTGCAGGTGAACGATCCGACCGCGAAAACTGTGCCGGTGGGCATCACCATCAATGGCGAGGCGCAGCCCGACCAGACGGTGAAGGTCGGCGAGCCGCAGATGGTCTCGTTCACGCTGGACCAGCGTGGCGAGAACCTTGTGGTGCTGTCGGTTGACGGCATTCCGAACGAGCTGACGCTGGCGAACAACCTTGCCTCGGCGCGCATCTCGGGCGTGCAGGATCGGCTGCGCGTCCTGCTGATCACGGGCGAACCGCACGCAGGGGCGCGGGTGTGGCGCGATCTGTTGAAGTCAGACCCGGCGGTCGACCTGGTGCACTTCACGATTTTGCGTCCGCCCAGCAAGTCGGACAACGTACCGACCGAAGAGATCGCGTTGATCGCTTTTCCGAAGGCGCAGCTGTTCCGTGAAAAGCTCGACGAATTCGACCTGGTGATCTTCGACCACGAGTTGCGCCCGCAGGTTCTGGAAGAAGCCTATCTCGATCGTGTCGCTCGCTATGTCGAACAGGGCGGCGCATTGCTGGTCGCAGCCGGACCGCCCTATCCGGGCTCGTACATGCTGTACAACACGCCCCTTGGCGGCGTGCTGCCGGGGCGCGCGACAGGCGAGATCGTCGATGGCAAGTTCGTTCCGCAGCTTACCGCGCTTGGGAAACGCCACTCGGTGACGGCGACGCTCTCCACGGAGGGCTGGGGTCCGTGGATGCGCTACATGAAGATGGAAAGCGGCAACGCCGAAGCGCTGATGCAGACGCCGGACGGGCATCCGCTGCTGCTGCTGAAACGCGTCGGCAAGGGCCGCGTGGCGAGTGTGATGTCGGACCAGCTCTGGCTGTGGGCGCGCGGCTATGATGGCGGCGGACCTTATGCCGAACTGATCCGCCGCACGGCGCACTGGCTGATGAAGGAGCCGGAGCTCGAGGAAGAACTGCTGAAGCTGGAAGCTGGCGCTGCGCCCGAGATCAAGGCGCGGCTGCAGACCATGTCGGATACGCCGGGCAAGCTGGAGCTGACCGGACCGGACGGCAAGACGCTGGAAACCGACTGGTCGATGACATCGCCCGGACACTATCAGGCGACGCTGCCGGCGAACGGGCTTGGCCTCTATCGCGCCAAGAGCGGCAAGCTGAGCGCCGTCACGCTGCGCGGGCCGACGCATCCGCGCGAATATCTCGATCTGCGCGCGACGGCCGACAAGATCCAACCGCTGGCCACGGCGACGCTGGGCGGCGTCTACAAGCTCGGCGCCGATGGCACGCCCAACCTGCCGCGCATGCAACGGGTGGACGATCGTGGCAACGCCTCGGGTTCGGACTGGTTCGGCCTGCGCAAGCGCAACGCCTATGCGGTGCGCGCGACGGAGAGCACGACGCTGCTGCCGGGCGTGATCGGCATGCTGCTGGCGTGCGCGTTCATGATGCTCGCGTGGCGGAGAGAGGGACGTTAGGCGCTGGGTTCACGATCCAGCCGCGCCGCTCAGCCAACCGCGTCAGGAAGGCGTTCAGTGACTTTATCCCGAACACCAATAGGTACATTGCAAGCAAGATTTCCGCGCCCCCGATGTCCGGATTCGCGACCACCGCCACAAAAGTGCCGACGTACACAGCCGTACCCAGAAAATCGGTGGCGAACAGGAACAGGCGCACCCAGAGCGGAGCTGTCAGCAAGCGTATTTTGCCGCCCATGATCTCCCAGCGCGACAGACTTTGCCGCGCGGCTCGCCAAAGCACGCTAACCGACACTGCGGCGACAGCCCCAGAGATGGCGCCTGCCCACCAAGGCGATTCCCTCATCAGCGCTCGGAGCCAGCCAACCACGACAACTCCGAGGCCTAGAAACGCGAAGAACCCCACCCAAGCCAGCAACTCTGAGCGCGGTGGGATCTTTCCGATCGCGTCAAACTTCGCTCGCATTTCCGGCGTCATCGTTGGCGCGTTCAGAACGGCGCCGTTCGGGCCGAATTCGGGCTGGAAAGGTTTATCGTCCGACATGGCGTTCCCCAACGAACCGTGAGGCTAGTCGAATTGCAACCGGGAGTCAGTCGTTCGCTTGGCCTGCCGTGAAAACCGCCAGCTGGGCGGCGAAGGCGCGCCGGTAGGCGGGGCGCGCCTCGTTGCGGGACAAGTAGGCAGCGAGGTTGGAATAGTCCGCCAGCAGACCCATCGCGTTGGCGCGGAGCAGAACGTTTGCCATCATGAGATCGCCCGCGCTGAAATCGCCATCAAGCCATTCGGCGTCGCCAAGGCGCCTTGAAAGTTCACTCAGACGTTTGCGGGCGTTGTTGTCGAGGAGCGGCAGCCGCTGCTCGAACCACGGCTCGCCGCGTTCGACGACAATGGCCATCGCGCGTTCGACGATCGGCGGCTCGACTGTGTTGAGGGCAGCGAACATCCACATGACAGCTCGAGCGCGGGCGTTGGCGTCCCTCGGCAGTAGACCTGCGTGTTGCTGCGCGATGTGGAAGACAATCGCGCCAGTTTCAAAGAGAGCCAAGCCGCCGTCTTCGTAGGTCGGGATCTGTCCGAACGGATGGAGCGCCAGGTGCGCGGGTTCCTTCATGGCGGCAAACGAAAGGTGGCGAACGTCGTAGGACTGGCCGACCTCTTCGAGCGCCCAGCGCACGCGCATATCACGCGCCAGCCCTCTGCCGCGATCGGGAGAGCGTTCGAATGCGGTGATGGTCGGATTCATGGCTGGCTCCCTGTGATGGCTCATCATCAGAATGACGCACAGGCTAACCGGAAGCCGACATGCCGCCGCAAACAGTTTTGCGGGCGAGCCTTCGCCTCAGCTTCTCGGAACGCTCAGCGCGCCTTCCAGCTTCGCCGCACGGTCTGACAGGTCGCGGATCAGGACGCGGCGCTGGTCGACGGGGCCGGGCAGCTGGAAGCGATCGCCGGTCGGCTTGAAGCCAAAGCGCTCGTAGTAGTCGAGGTCGCCGACCAGGATCACCGCGGCGTAGCCTTGCTCGCGACAGACGCCGATGGCGCGTTCCATCAGCTTGAAGGCGACGCCATTGCCACGGCGGCGTTCGGCGACAGCGATGGGGCCGAGAAAGGCGGCACGGCCCTTCTCGCCGACGGTCACGGGCCAAACGCGGACGACGCCGGTGACGCCTTCGCCATCGATGGCAACGAGGCTGGCGTCCACGATCGGGCTGTTGCCTTCGCGCAAGCGCTCAGCCGTCTTGACGAAGCGGCCGGGGCCGAAGACGTCGTCATAGAGCGCTTCGACGGCGTCCGCATGCTCGGGCGCGTCCAGCACAATGGAATAGGCAGGGATGGCGGCAGTCGTAGTCATGGGGCCAGAGGCTCCGAGCGAGAGTGACGAACCAACGACCGCAGCTTCGGCTTTTGCCTATGCCCAGGTCAGCGCATCACCGCTGGTCGCCGTCTTCCCCCCAAACCCATTCAAGGAATCGGGGGCCCTTCGCGCAGCCGGTTATTGGAGGGTGCAAATAGGGATAGTTGCCCCCCTCCGCAAGAATTTAATCTGTCGCAGGAAGGCGGCCACGCCCGGGCTTCGCTTCCCACCTGCTCCGCCCTGTGCTGATTATCGCCTAAATACTGGAGGAAACGGTCATGGGCGTGCTTGAGGGCAAGGTTGTTCTGGTCACCGGCGGCGGCAACGGCATCGGCAAGGAGACGGCGCTTCTCCTGGCGCGCGAAGGCGCCAAAGTCGTGGTGAACGATCTGGGCGGCTCGCTGACGGGCGGCGACGAGGGCTCGGCGGGCCCTGCCGAACAGGTAGCGCAGGAGATCCGGGCTGCGGGCGGCGAGGCGGCGTCCAACTCCGACAGCGTGGCTGACTACAAGGCCGTGGCGCGGATGGTGGAACAGGCGAAGGACACGTTCGGCGGGCTCAACGCCATCATCAACCCGGCTGGCATCCTGCGCGACACGATGTTCCACAAGATGACTGAAGAGGACTGGGACAAGGTCATCAACGTCCACCTGCGAGGCTCGTTCAACGTCACGCGTGCGTCCATCGAAGTGTTCCGTGAACAGAAGGATGGGGCCTACGTCCTCTTCACCTCTACCTCCGGCCTTATCGGAAACATCGGGCAGGCGAATTATGCGGCGGCCAAGATGGGCATTGTCGGGCTGTCGCGGATCGTCGCCATGGAGGGGGCCCGCAACAATGTGCGCTCCAACGTCATCGCGCCCTTTGCGTGGACCCGGATGATCGCCTCAATTCCCGTAAAAGACGAAGCCAGCGCCCAGCGGGTCGGACGGATGCGGGACGCCATGCGGGCCGACCAGGTGGCCCAGCTGGCCGTCGCCCTGTGCGCCGACAAGGCAAAACACGTGACCAGTCAGATATTCGGCGTCCGGGGCAACGAAATCGTCCTGTTCGACCAGCCCCGCCCGATCCGCTCCATGGCCGATCTCACAGGCTGGAGCCCCGAGAAAATCCTCGATACCTGCCTACCCGCCATGGGGCCGGACTTCTTCAAGCTCGACGCCTCGGCCGATGTGTTCCCGTACGACCCCGTCTGAGGCTGAAATATCCTCCGGTTTGCAGTCTTTTTCGGGGGTGCGGCCGGAGATTTATGGTTTAGAAAGCGTTCCATCCGCACATCTTCGCGGAGAGGTCGTTCACTTGCTTCCGTCACACGATTTGCCCGGCATTCGGTTGGTCCGGCCCGTCAGGGCCGTTGGTCTCGGTTTGCCCGCAGTGACGGCCTCGGGGGAGCAGATCTGATGGGCGACTCGGGCGGGACACTCTGGTCAATGCGAACCAAGACACGCCAGCCCTGGTGGTCCTTTCTTCCGGACGACGAGCTGCTGCAGATGCGGCTCAAGGATCTCGGCGTTTCGCTGGACGGCACATGGCTGCAAGGCAGCGTGGACACCCTGAACGGCGAACTGAAGCGCAAGGGTCTGGTTCAGGCGCACGCCTGGATTTCGGACGAGTGGTTCAGTCCCGATACGACGCCCGGCATCGCCATTCCGTTCTATCTTGCCCACCCGCGCCTCGCCCGTCTTGAGCGCAAGATGTTCAAGGACGTGGAAGGCGGCACGCGCCGCCAGAGCCTGCAAATCTTGCGGCACGAGGCGGGGCACATTGTTCAGCACGCCTACGCACTTCATCGGCGCCGCAAATGGCAGGACACGTTCGGCCGATCGTCGACTGCTTATCCCGAAAGCTATCGTCCCAATCCGAACAGCAAGAACTTCGTCCAGCACCTGCCGCGCTGGTATGCGCAGAGCCATCCGGACGAAGATTTTGCTGAGACCTTCGCCGTGTGGCTGACGCCCCGCTCCAACTGGAAGCAGCGCTATGCCGAATGGCCCGGAGCACTTGCGAAGCTGGAGTATGTGGACGCGCTGATGGGCGAGATTGCCGGCGCCAAATCCGGACTGACGCGGCGCCTTGAAGTTGACCCGGTGGGCCGCCTCAACCGCACGCTGGCCGATCATTACCAACAGAAGCTGGCCTGGTACGCGGTCGACACCGACACGCGATACGACAAGGACCTGCTGCGCATCTTCTCGAACGACCCGCGCCATGCGCATCGTCCGCCGGCGTCGTCCTTCCTGCGTCACAACCGTGTCGCGATTCGCGAATCTGCCTGGCGCGTTTCCGGCGCCTACCAGATCGCACTCGACAATACGATTGATCTGCTTATCAGCAGGGCGCGGGCGCTGAAGCTGCGTGCGCCGGGCCGCGAGTATGAGCTGCGCAAATCGATGGTCCGCCTGTTGAACACCAAGGTGGCGCACCAGTTGCACGCCTCGCGCAGGCAATGGTTCGCTGTATGAGTCCACTCCGCATCCTGTGCCTGGCGCACCCCGACCTGATTCCTCCCGACAACATCGCGGAGATGACGGAAAACGAGGCGTATGTCTGGAAGACCGAGTACGACGTCATCAAGACATTGAAAGGCAACGGACATGACGTGCGCATGATTGGCGTGCAGTCCGAGCTGACGCCGATCCGCGATGCAGTCGAGGACTGGAAACCGGATATCGTCTTCAACCTGCTCGAGGAATTTCACGGCGAGACGCTTTACGCACAGAACGTTGTCGGCCTGCTTGAGCTTCTGCGCGTGCCCTACACCGGCTGCAATCCGCGCGGCCTCATGCTGGCGCGCGGCAAAGATCTTTCGAAGAAGCTGCTAAAGTATCACCGCGTGCCTGTGCCGGCGTTCGCTGTGTTCCCGATCGGCAAGAAGGTGCGCCGCCCCGCGCGCCTCAGATTCCCGCTCATCGTAAAGAGCCTGTGGGAGGATGCGTCCCTCGGTATCGCGCAGGCCTCCATCGTCGACACGGACGAGAAACTGGCCGAACGCGTGGCCTTCATCCACAAACGCCTCAACACGCCCGCCATTGCCGAACAGTTCATCGACGGTCGCGAGATCTATGTCGGCGTGCTTGGCAATGACCGTATCCAGGTACTGCCGGTGTGGGAGCTGAGCTTTAGCAATCTGGCCGACGGCGCACACGCGATCGCTACCGAGAAGGTGAAACACGATCCGATCTATCAGGAAAAGCGCGGTATCCTCCAGGGACCGGCGCAGGATCTCTCTCCTAAGGTCGTAACGAAGATCCGCACGCTGGCCAAGCGCATCGCGCACACTCTGGAGCTCGACGGCTATGGCCGTATCGACTTCCGCCTGTCGAAAGACGACGTGCCTTACTTCATCGAGGCCAACCCGAACCCCGAGATCGCTTCAAGCCAGGAGTATGCTCAGGCCGCCCTACACGCAGGCGTCAGTTATGCCGACCTGCTGAACAAGATCGTGGCGCTTGGCCTGAAGCGTGCGGGCGTGGAAACCTAAGCCTCAGCCGCTTGGGTCGTCGTCCACCGGCTCGACCTTGCGGACCAGCACCTTGTCGACGCGTCGACCGTCCATGTCGACGACCTCGAAGATCAATGGGGACTGCTCAACCTTGTCGCCTTCTTTAGGCATGGCGCGCAACAGGTGCATAACAAGTCCAGCGACCGTCGAGAAGCCTTCCTCGCCATTGAGACCGCGCACACCGACGAGTTGCTCGAACTCGTCCACCGGTGTCATGCCATCTACAAGCCAGCTACCATCGTCGCGCTTCACCGGCGGGGACAGTCCCTCATCAATGCCGAGCGCATCGTCACCCGCGATCGATTCCAGAAGGTCCGCCGCCGTTACCAAACCTAGGACCGAGCCGTACTCGTCCGACACGATCACCATACGCACCGGATTGCCCTTCATGGCCTCCAGCAGGCGCAGAACCGGCATGGTGTCAGGCACGAACACCGGCGGATGCATCACGGCTTTGAGGTCGATCTTGCCGGTGCGCGCAAGGTGGGTGAACAGCTCCTTGCCCTGCACAATACCGATGACATCATCGGCGTTTCCTGCTGCGACCGGAAAGCGGGCGTGGCCACTGTCGCCGATCTCTTTGAGCAGATCCTCACGCATCGTTTCGGGATCGAGCCACACCATTTCGGTGCGCGGTGTCATGATGGTCTTCACGGTGCGATCTCCAAGGCGCATGACGCCCTGGATCATCTCGCGCTCTTCTTCCTCGATCACGCCGGCTTTTTCGCCTTCGACGATGAGTGACTGGAGTTCTTCCTCAGTCACATCTTCCTGACGCGTGCGATTGAGACCGAGCAAACTGAGCACGCCTTCAGTTGTCATGCGCAGCAGCCATACGACAGGAGACGCGCCGCGCTCGATCAATGCCATGAGCGGCGCCATTATCGCTGCCATCGGTTCTGGCGCGGCCAGCGCAATACGTTTGGGAATCAATTCGCCAAGGATGAGCGATAGCAACGTGGTCAGGACGATCACGACGCCAAACGCGATCTCGGGCGCGTAGGGTGCAACGGCGGGATGGAGACCCGCGATTACGGGCGACAGATCGTCGGAGAGCGCCGTAGCGCTGTACGCGCCCGCGATCACGCCAATGGCGGTGATGCCGATCTGCACGGTCGATAGAAGCTTGGAGGGATCCTCAAGCAGCCGCAGCGCGACCTTGGCCCCGCTATTGCCCTTGTCAGCCATGGCCTTCAGGCGAGGCCGGCGCGAAGAAACGATCGCCATCTCCGACAGCGCAAACACGCCGTTGAGCAGGATCAGCAGTACGAGGATCAGAAGTTCCATGGACTCCGCGGCCAGAACGGCCGTGTGATTGGCCCGGGTCAGGTCCGGAGGCCGCTTTTTTGCTCTACTTGCCCGCTTCATTCAACGGGTCCGCAGACCGATCGCATGGCGGTTTTATCCAAATATCCCCTGTTTTCCGGATCCTAGTATCTGGGAATAACCTGGCGAGACAGGTTTCCGAGCAGAGGCGTCCTACATCCGTGGATTGAATTTAGGACGCTTTTCCTATATCAAGATATTCCGTCCTAGGAAACGGAATCGCTCATGCGCCATACAGACATCTGGAAAGCCGTTGATGCGCTTGCGGAGCGCAATGGCCTCTCGGCCTCCGGCCTTGCCCGCCGCGCCGGGCTCGATCCCACCGCCTTCAACAAGTCCAAGCGCGCCAACGCCGATGGCTCGCCGCGCTGGCTGTCTACGGAAAGCCTGTCGAAAGTATTGCAGGCGGTCGGTTCTTCGCTGGAAGACTTTGCGGCGCTGGCCGAGGGGCGGCAGGGTCACACGGTTCCGCTGCTCGGCTTCGCCAAGGCAGGAAGCGGGAGGTATTTCGACGACGCTGGTTTCCCGACGGGACAGGGCTGGGAAGAAGTGCGCTTCCCGGGCCTGGAGACGGAAAACGCTTACGCGTTGGAGATCACTGGCGACTCGATGGAGCCCGTCTATCGCCATGGCGACCGCATCCTAGCGGTACCGGGCGCGGCGGTGCGTCGTGGCGACCGTATCGTGGTGCGCACACGCGATGGCGAGGTGCTCGCCAAACTGCTCGGCCGGCAGACAGAACGGACAATCGAGCTGATTTCGCTGAATGCGGAATATGGCGCGCGCGAATTCGCGCGCGCCGATCTGGCATGGATCGCGCGAATTTTGTGGGTCAGCCAGTAGAGGTCATCGCCTGCATCAGAGCGGCAGTTTCTGCATTCGCCAGAAGGAACGACTCCACCGCCAGCTCCGACGGCGTCACATCCGCCGGCGTGCCGAAGATCGTGATTGTCGAGATGAACGAGACCGCGCGATCCCCAATCGGCAGCTCGAAGGTAATCGCTATCGCATCTTCTGGGCTACGCTCTCGCCACGGGACAGGCGGCGCAGGATAGCCTGCCAGATCCTTCTCGAGCGCGATCAGCCTCGCATCGTACGTTGCGTGGATGTGATCGCCCAGTCGCCACAGCACATGCGTTTTCCACTGGCCAAAAATGACGATGTTCTTCGCCAAGCCGCTGCGGTACATCGACAGGCGCTGAACATTCGACCGCCCCTCAAGCAAGGATATGTCGTCCGCCAGCGACAGCAAGGGCGCAACCGACGTATTCGCCAGCATCAAATTGCACCAGCGAATGCAGGGTTCGGATCATGCCCATTCAACACATGCTCCGCCGCGCCGCTTTGCCTGGGTCGCCGGCAGCCTGTTTGTCGCCTTTGGGCCGGCGTTCGCCCCGACGCTGCTCGGCAAGGTGTTCGCCTGCGCTCAGGCGGCGATGGTGTTTCTCCTTGCGGAGCTCCACTTCGTCGCTCTGCGTCGCCCGCGCCTCGCCGCGTGACGTCTTGCGGCGTCATCTGTTTTGAGCTGCTTCTTCTCTCGCACGACGACCCCCTCGGTCTACGCCGGGGGGAGCATTTCGTTGATCAGCCCGGCAAGGGATCGGTTTGCTTGCAGTCGACAAATGTCTCGCCCGGCACGCCGTTGAGCATGGCCTCGCCATGGTGCTCCCAGAACTCGACCCTCTCATTGCTGTAGCGCGAACCCGACGCCGCTATCAC
>CANJXY010000015.1 GCA_947478925.1 Hyphomonadaceae bacterium
CCCGGATGCCCCCAAACACCCGCTCCAACCCTTTCGGCTGAAGGCGCATTGCTGGCATGGATGGAGGGCGTCCACGCTCACGGGACACTCGTCTTCGAAGCCTTCCTGGGCCCCGTGAATGGCGACGTGCCGGGAACCGCGCCGACCGCGATCGGCAAGGATCGTGCGTCCACTGACTATCACAAGACCGGCCCCAACGCCGAAGGCGTCTTGGGTCTCGACGCAGCAAGCACGCGCCACGGCATAAAGTGGTGTTTCACATCGCTGCAAGCGATCGAGGCGGGGCGCATCACCCTGTCGCCATCGCCCTGTCGCCATCACCCATGTTTCGACGTGCGTTTTGACGCCCGCCGCTTCGGCACGTTTCAGTTTTGAAGCACCATCGCAAGGATAGACCGCGCACGCTGCCAGCACGACGAAGTACGCCGAACGACTATTTCAGTGCCTGGGGGATGGCGGGTTCAGTCACGATGACTGGATCAGATCCGCGCGAGATGGGCTTGCGGTTCAGAACCGCGCTAGCGATGGGCGCGCAGATAGACTTTCGCGACCCATTCCTTGTCGGCGTCCACCGTCGACAGGTCGAGCTTGTGGATGTTCGCGAACATCGTGCAGATGCCCGGATTGAGATAGCCCCAACGCGCTGTCGGCTCGGCCTTCACCGCGCCTTGCGCAGTCTTGTCCGTGTTGCATACCACTGCATCAAAGCGCGCGTCCTCCACCTGGTTCCACAATAGTGGTAAGGTCGGCATCGGGTTCATTGTCACCTTCGTATCGAACACGACATCGAAGTTTTCAGAACGCACCGATGCGGATCCGAAGCTCGGCCCCACCGGATTGCCCGGTTGAGCCAGCGCCGGAGGGGCGGCCATCGCGACGAGAAATAAAGCTGCCAAAACGCGCATGTGGCCGTGCCTCGCAGTTATCGCACCAACGCCATAACACGCCGACCCGGCCGGCAATTCAACGCAGAACCCGCGAGGGTTGAATGGTCCGATCAGGCCGCCGCAAGCAGGCTCTGGAACAACTTCGTTCCGTCTTCGCCGCCTTCCTGTCCCGCCATCGCCCGTTCCGGGTGAGGCATCATGCCAAGCACGCGGCGGTTGTCCGAGAGGATTCCGGCGATATCGCGCGCCGATCCATTGGGGTTGCCGACATAGCGGAATGCGACGCGGCCTTCGCCTTCGAGGCGATCCAGCATCGCGTCTTCGGCAAAGTAGTTGCCGTCATGGTGCGCGATCGGGAACACCACTTCGCGCTGGTCGCCATAACCCGCTGTGAAAGCGGATGCATTGCTCGTGATCGACAGGGCCTGCGGACGGCAGCAGAAATTCAGCGAAGCGTTGCGGAGGAGAGCGCCGGGCAAGAGGCCCAGCTCCGTCGCGACCTGGAAGCCATTGCAGATCGCCAGCACATAGCCGCCGCGCGCCGCGTGCGCCCGTATCGCATCGCCCACGGGCGAGGCCGCCGCCATCGCGCCCGAGCGCAGATAGTCGCCGTAAGAAAATCCGCCAGGCAACACGATCAGATCCGTACCATCGGGGATCTGGCCATCCTTGTGCCAGACCATCGCGGGATCCTCGCCCGTAACCTGCTTCAACGCGACCTGCGCGTCGCGGTCACAGTTGGACCCGGGGAAGACGATGACAGCGGATTTCATGGGCTGACCTTTTGGGGCTTTTCCCGTTGCGCCGCGCCTCTAGCAGGTTTTGCGGCGAGTCGCGAGTGTGTCTGCAGCGCGCTACTTGTAGAAGATCACCCCGGCCCCAAGCGCAATGAAACCAAAGCCCAGTGCGTGCCTCCAGGTCAGCGGCTCGCCCAGCACCCAGGTCGAAAATCCGGCAAACACCACCAGCGTGATTACCTCCTGCATCGTCTTAAGCTCGGCCGCCGAATAGACCTCATGGCCGATGCGGTTAGCGGGCACAGCCATGCAGTATTCGATCAGGGCGATGCCCCAACTCGCCAGGATCGCCCAATGCAATGGTGTGCTGGTGAACTTCAGGTGCCCATACCATGCGATGGTCATGAAGATATTGGAGCCGATCAGCAGGACGATGGGCGACCATTGCGCGAAGCTCATGAATTTCCCTGCGGATGAAGCACCCGAATTTGAACAGATTCTCGATCCACGGTGATGAACGGTCATTTCGGCGCCGGAGGTACAGATGAGCAAGCTGATTTTCGCAACCGCCCTGTTCGCCCTCGCCGCCTGCAGTTTGGCGGGCTGCAACACCCTTGGCGGCTTGGGACAGGATCTTCAGCAGGCCGGCGCTGTGATCTCTGGCACGGCGATCGGCGCGCAAAATGCCACGACGCCCGGCCGGCAGCCGCCTGCGCCCGAACCGGCCACGCCTGCGCCGCTGCTCAATTGCCAACCAGATGCAAACAGCCGCGTCCCTGTAGGCTGCCCGCAACCCGGCCAACACTAGCGCAACCTGCCGCCAGCTTGCGGAAACGGCCACAAGAGGCCATCTTTGACGCTCGGGACAACATCCAAGGGGTCAACCTCATGCGCAAACTTCTTCTCGCCGTGATGCTCGCTGCGCCGCTGATGGCGTCCGCCTGCAACACGATCGCCGGCCTCGGCAAGGACGTGTCGACCGTGGGCAGTGTCATGAGCGATACGGCTGAAAAAACGAAATAGCGGCTGCTTTAGCCCGCTGGCACGGCCCAACATTTCAGTGGATGTGGCCTCGCCAGCGGTGCTGACTAGCTGAGCTCGATCGAGTAACGCTCGACGACCGTGTTCGCGAGCAACTTCTCGCACATTTCCTTGACGCGCTTTTCTGCGTCTGTTTTCGACAGGCCATCGGCAAGTTCGATCTCGATGGTCTTGCCGCAGCGCACGGCCTCGACTTCGCTAAAGCCCAGACGGCCGAGCGCGTCGCCTACCGCCTTGCCCTGCGGATCGAGCACGCCAGCCTTCAGCGATACGTGAACCTTGGCTTTCATGGGACCGCCTACTTGCCGTTGCCAACCCGCAAAACGGGCTACTTGCCGTTAAAGGACAGGATTTCCGCCCCGCCCGCTTCCTTGATGATTCCGAGCCGGCGCGCAACCTCAGCATAGGCCTCGGTGACGCCGCCCATGTCACGGCGGAAGCGGTCCTTGTCCATCTTTTCGCCCGTGTCCATGTCCCACAGGCGGCAGCTGTCCGGGCTGATCTCGTCGGCCAGCACCGTGCGAACCATCTCGCCCTCGTACAGGCGACCGTACTCGACCTTGAAATCCACCAGCTTGATGCGCGCGCCGGCAAACAGCCCCGTCAGGAAGTCGTTGATACGGAGCGTCATCGCGATGATGTCGTCGATCTCCTGGTGCGTGGCCCAGTTGAACGCCGTGATGTGCTCTTCGGTGACCATCGGGTCACCGAGTTCATCCTTCTTGTAACAGAACTCGATGATCGAGCGCGGCAGCACGGTGCCCTCCTCGATGCCGAGCTTCTTGGACAGCGAGCCTGCCGCGATGTTGCGGCAGATAACCTCGAGCGGGATGATCTCCACTTCGCGGATCAGCTGTTCGCGCATGTTGAGCCGCTTCAGGAAGTGTGTCGGCAGGCCGATGCCGTTCAACTGCGTCATCACGAATTCGCTGATGCGGTTGTTCAGAACACCCTTGCCGTCGAGCACGGCGCGCTTCTCGTTGTTGAACGCCGTAGCGTCGTCCTTGAAGTACTGGATAAGCGTGCCGGGCTCGGGACCCTCGTAGAGGATCTTCGCTTTGCCTTCGTAGATCTTCCGGCGCTTGGCCATATCGGGTCTCCTGGGCCAGAGCCGTTTTCGCGGCCCTCGACTCGTATAGGAAAAGGCTTCCTAGCCCATCCGGCGATGGACGTCGCGTCCGGGATCGTCGCGGGGGTGTTGTAGGCTCTTCCGAGTGGCTATATCGACATGAGATGCACAGGACGCAAGCGACCTGAGGGAGACGAGTTTTGAGCGGTTTCGACAAACGTGAAGCGGCGGAAGAAGGCAGGTTCGCCCTCGACCAGGAACTTCGGTTCAAGGCAAATGCCCGCCGAAACAAGCTTTTGGGGCTTTGGGCTGCCGAAAAGCTCGGCAAAACCGGCGAAGCGGCCGCCACTTACGCGATCGAGGTCGTGAAGTCCGATTTCGAGGCCCCCGGCGACGAAGACGTTTTTCGCAAGGTGAAAGGCGATCTCAACGCCGCGGGTGTGGATATCTCCGACCATCAGCTCCACCGCCAGATGACAGAACTCATGGACGTTGCGGTCGAACAGGTCAAAACCGAGAAAAAGTAGCCTTCGGGCTTTTCGTTGGTCATCTCGCCCTGGGCAACCGGGGCGAGCGTCAATGAAATTCCGCTGGAGCCGGACGTCGATCGCGTGGCTCTGCATGGCGGCGGCTTCGCGGCGACAGACGCCGATGCACCGGAGACCAGACGCCCGTTCGTTCCGGACGATCCCATCTGGGTGTCCTGGGACGATCTCTACAGCCAGCAGATGCGAGACATAGCGCTGATCTTTATCGGCACGCTGATCGGCATTGGCGTTACCGTGATGATCAAAGGCCTGCGCCCCCTTTCATCGAAAGTCTTCGCAAGCCGCCTCCGCTCGAGAAAAAGTCCGAAGATCCGGCCCACGCGCCACCCGCGCATTCATCATGACGATGTCATGTGCACCGCTTTATACAACGTATGCGGCCAAACCGGCGCCAGGCTGGTACACCCCAGCCATCCGCATGGTGAACACCACCCGTGAAAAGGGATTGATGGAACGGCCCGCTTCGTTAGCGATTAGCCGTCAGTCTGGTTTTTGAAGATCGGCTTCCGCCGGTCTGGTTCGGCCGGTTCCTGCTTTCCCGCCAAGTCCCCCCTCGGCGGTTGCGCTTTTCCCCCTGGGCGCTTGGCAGATCCGGTTTCAGGAGTAGCGGCGCACGACCCCTCGCGCCCGCCGCTCCGCCATCATGGCCTTGGGCCGGAGCTCGGGAGGAGTTCCGGCCCAATTTTTTGTTCAGGTGGCGCCAAAGACCCGAGCGAAGATGACGTCCACCGCCTTGAGGTGATAGCCAAGATCGAACATGTCACCCAGTTCAGCATTGGTCAGAAGTTTCGCGACATCCGCATCGCCTTCGAGATTGTGCAGGAAGTCGCCTTCCTTGCGGTTCGCATCGCGCCACACTTTCATCGCGTTGCGCTGGACCATGCGATAGGCGTCTTCGCGGCTCGCACCCGCCTCCACCAGCGCCAGCAGCACGCGCTGCGAGTTATGCAACCCGCCGAGTCTGTTGAGATTGGCCAGCATGTTCTCCGGGTAGATCAGCAGCTGCTCGATGACGCCCGCAAGCCGATTAAGCGCGAAATCCAGATGGATCGTCGCGTCTGGCCCGATGCCGCGCTCCACCGACGAGTGCGAAATATCGCGCTCGTGCCAGAGCGCGACATTCTCCATCGCCGGCACAACCGACGAGCGCACCAGACGCGCCAGGCCAGTGAGATTTTCCGTCAGCACCGGATTGCGCTTGTGGGGCATTGCGGACGAGCCCTTCTGCCCTTCCGAGAAGAACTCCTCCGCCTCCAGCACTTCGGTGCGCTGCAGGTGACGGATCTCGGTCGCGATGCGCTCGATCGTCGAGGCGACCACCCCTAGCGCCGCGAAGAACGCCGCATGGCGATCACGCGGTATCACCTGCGTCGAAACTGGCTCCACCTCGAGTCCGAGCTTGGCCGCCACCATCGTCTCGATACGCGGATCGATGTTGGCGAACGTGCCCACGGCGCCCGAAATCGCACACGTCGAAATTTCCGCACGCGCCGCCTCGAGCCGTTTCCGGTTTCGCGCCATCTCTGCGTAGAAGCCCGCGAGCTTCACACCGAACGTGGTTGGCTCGGCATGGATGCCATGGCTTCTTCCGATCGTCGGCGTCATCTTGTGTTCCAGCGCCCGCTTCTTCAGCGCTGCAAGCACACGGTCCACATCCTTGATCAGGATGTCGCTTGCCCGCTGCAGCTGAACCGCAAGGCACGTATCCAAGACGTCCGACGACGTCATGCCAAGATGCAGGAACCGCGCCTCGTCGCCGACATGCTCCGCCACCGATGTCAGGAACGCGATCACGTCGTGCTTCACTTCGCGCTCGATCGTGTCGATGCGCTCGACATTGAACCCGCCCCGCGCCCGCACGGCGATCGGCACGTCTTTTGGGATCATGCCGAGTTCGGCCATCGCCTCGGCCGCGAGCGTTTCGATCTCCAGCCAGATCGCATAGCGCTGCTCCGGCTCCCAGATCGCAACCATCTCGGGACGGGCATAGCGAGGAATCATGGGACAGCGCTCCGGCAGGTATGCGGCGCCTATAAGCCGCTGGAGAGGTGTTGTCATCCCGCCGGCCCGGCGGCCCTTTTGGCACGCCGCCTGAATGTCCGCGATAATGTTGGACTATCCGCGCAGGGGGGGGCGGCATGGCAGCGGCTATCCACCAGATCACGGCGGCAAACACTGCCCTGCTCGGACACGTCGATCCTGACGTGTTCGATCAGGCGATCGACGCCGCCCGCCTCGCGGCCTATGTTGCTGACGCGCAGCATGCCATGTTCGTCGCGCTGGAAAGCGGTCTCGTTGTCGGCCAGATTCGCGGCAGTGTTCACCTACAGCCCGACCGCGCCCCGGACCTCTACATCGACAATCTCGGCACGGCGCCCTCGCACCAGCGGCGCGGCGTCGCTTCGGCGCTGATGAAAGCCATGCTCGACTGGGGCAAGGCTCAGGGCTGCACCCATGCCTGGGTCGCCACTGAAACCGCCAACGAACAGGCCAAGGGCTTCTACGCCGCACAGCGCTACACGCACGATACAATCGCGCTGTTCGCCCGCGAGCTGAGCTGAGGATTATACGTCCAGTGAATAGCCCGCCGAACGCACAGTGCGGATCGGGTCATCCCCGCCACCCTTGCTCAGCGCCTTGCGCAGACGCCCGATATGCACATCCACTGTGCGCGTCTCGACATAGACATCCGAGCCCCACACCGCATCCAGCAGCTGTTCACGGCTGAACACGCGGCCCGGATGCTGGATGAAATAATCCAGCAGACGGAACTCGGTCGGTCCCAGATGTACGTCGGTGCCGCCACGTGTCACTTTATGAGCAGCGCGGTCTATCGAGATGTCGCCCACGACTACGACATCCTCGGCCAACGCCGGGCGGATGCGGCGCATGACAGCGCGGATGCGTGCCGTCAGCTCGGACATGGAGAACGGCTTTGTCATGTAGTCGTCAGCGCCGATATCGAGCCCGCGGATGCGATCACTCTCTTCGGCCCTTGCCGTCAGCATGATGATCGGCAGGTTGCGCGTCGTCGCTTTGGAGCGCAGCCGCCGCGCGACTTCGATACCCGCGAGTTTGGGCAGCATCCAATCGAGCAGCACAATGTCAGGCTGACGCTCATCGATCAGCAACAGCGCTTCTTCACCGTCGCCAGCGACGGAAACCTCATAGCCTTCCTTGACCAGATTGTAGCGGATCAGCTCAACGAGCGCTGGCTCGTCCTCGACGATCAGCGCGTACGGTCGCGTGGCGGCAGCGGGACGCATTGTGGTCCGCTCGAGTTCAGTTGCGGTTGAGTGCATCGACTTTAGGCCTTTCGACGGGCAGCTGTTCGCCGGTGACGAGGAAGTGGATTTCTTCCGCGATGTTGGTGCAGTGATCGCCGATCCGCTCGAGGTTCTTCGCCACGAACAAGAGATGCGCGCAGGCGGAAATCGTGCGCGGGTCCTCGATCATGTAAGTCACCACTTCACGGAACAGCGACTGGTAGTGCTCGTCAACTTCTTCATCGCGCGCCCAAACCTTGCTCGCCGCATCCGTCTCCAGCGCGGTATAGGCGTCCAACACGCGCTTCAGCTGCGCCGTCACCAGACGACCCATGCGCGCCACGCCCTTCAGCGCCGTCGACGGTTCGATCGTGTCGATCAGCTTGACGCGCTTGGCGATGCTCTTGGCGAGGTCGCCGATCCGCTCCAGCTCGGAGGCGATCTTCAGCGCCGAAATCGTCTGGCGCAAGTCACGCGCGAGGGGTTGCCGCAGAGCCAGGAGGCGAAGGATCTTCTTCTCGACTTCCACTTCGAGATTGTCGATCTGCGGGTCGCGCGCGACCACCGTTTCCGCCAGCGCCAGATCGCGCGAGGCGATGGCCTGGATGGCGTCCGACAGCATGTCCTCGGCCAGCCCGCCCATGCGGGCCAGGTCGCCTGACAGCTCTTCGAGGTCCTGCGAGAAAGACCTGACTGTATGCTCGGTCATGTCCGTGCCTCCTCACCGCCAATACGGGTGTGCCAACTTACCCGAATCTGCCGGTGATGTAGTCCTGCGTGCGGGAATTCTTGGGGTTCGTGAAAATCGTTTCGGTCGGGCCAGTTTCAATCAGCTTGCCGAGGTGGAAAAACGCCGTCTGCTGCGAGACCCGGGCGGCCTGCGCCATCGAGTGAGTGACAATGATGATGCAGTAATTGTTCTTCAGCTCGTCGATCAGTTCTTCCACCTTGGCGGTGGCGATCGGGTCGAGCGCTGAACACGGCTCATCCATCAGGATGATTTCAGGGTTCACCGCGATCGCCCGCGCGATCACGAGGCGCTGCTGCTGGCCGCCGGACAGGCTCATGCCTGGCGCACTCAGCCGGTCCTTCACCTCGTCCCACAGTCCCGCCTTGCGTAGCGAGGTCTCGACGATTGCCTGCATCTCAGTCTTGGACGCCGCGAGGCCATGCAAGCGCACGCCATAGGCGACGTTGTCGAAGATCGATTTCGGGAACGGGTTCGGCTTCTGGAACACCATGCCGACCTGCGCGCGCAGCAACACCGGATCAACCGTGCTGGCGTTGATATCCTGGCCGTCGATCACGATCTCGCCCGTCACACGGCATTTCGGGATCGTGTCGTTCATCCGGTTGATCGAACGCAGGAAAGTCGACTTTCCGCAACCCGAAGGACCGATCAGCGCCGTCACCGAACGCTCCGGCATCTCCAGCGAGACGTCGAACAACGCCTGCTTGTCTCCGTAGAAAACCGACACGGCGCGCGCACTCACCTTGGAGGTCGCCGTCGGCGCTTTGCCGGCCATCTGTGCAGGGGATTTCACGTGAAGCGCGGGCATGGGGTCCATCCGGCTCATCGCCCTCTCCACATCAGCGACCGTCCGGTTGGCCGGAAAGTACTGACGAACGCGGTTACCCCGGCGCTCATCGAGTCGGTCTGGAAGGCCATGAAACGCCCAGCTGCCACTTCTTGCGAGTCCTGTACGGATGGATTGTGACAGTCCTGCGAAGCCGGGTTCCCTTCTCCCTGCGGCAGTCTGCCCAGCTGTGGATAAACAGGCGACTTCGCCCTTTATCCACTCCCGTACCGGGTGTTTTATGCCAGAAAGCGCCGATTGCAGGAAGGGCGTCCCAAAATGCAACCGACCCTCAAACTATCCGACCACGACATGAGCTCTGACCGGGGCTTTCTTTGCGCCTACGATGCGGCCGACGTCACCCTGCCCTCGGACCTGGCCGCGCCCGAACAGGCCGCGAAGGATCTGCCGCGCACCCTGCTGACCGGCCGCGTCCGCAAGCATCTCGAAGCCTTGCCCGTCCTCGACCTCAAGGCCTTCTGCGCGGACGCGAGTGACGCCCAGCTCCGCACCGCCATGGTCCGTTACGCCTTCATGGTGCAGGCCTATGTCTGGGGCGAACCCGCCGCTCCGACGACGCTTCCCGCTTCGCTCGCAGTCCCGATGTGGGCGCTTGCAAAACGCCTCGGCCAGCAACCGCTGTTGCCCTACTCCGCTTACGTGCTCGACAACTGGGACCGCCTCGATCGCACAAAGCCGATCGCGCTGGATAATGTCTGGATGATCCAGAACTTCCTTTCGGGACAGGACGAAGCCTGGTTCGTCCTCGTCCACGTCGCCATCGAAGCGCGCGCCGGCGCAATGCTCGCCGAAATCCCAAAGCTGATCGAGGCGGCCAACACCGGTGACGCCGCCGCTGTCGAAGCCTCGCTCGCCCGCGTCAACAAGGTGTGGGACGACGTCAACGCCATCTTTGATCGCATGCCAGAGCGCTGCGACCCGTACGTCTACTTCCATCGTGTGCGTCCCTACATTCACGGATGGAAGGACAATCCCGCTCTCGGACCGGGCCTCATCTACGAAGGTGTCGCCGAGACGAACGGGCGTCCCCAGACCTTCCGCGGCCAGACCGGATCGCAATCCACCATCGTCCCCTCGATGGACGCGCTGCTTGGCGTTGGCCACGCCGCAGATCCGCTGCGCACCTTCCTCGACGAACTGCACGTCTATCGCCCGCCCGCACACAGAACATTTGTCGACGAAGTCCGCGCCAGCTCGAAACTGCGCGCCTTCATCCAGGCCGCCGGCAATCCCAACTTGCGCGAGGTCTACAACATCAGCATCCAGAGCCTCGCCCGGTTCCGGACGCGGCACCTCGAATACGCCGCGAGCTACATCAACAAGCAGGGCAAGGACACAGCTGGCAACGACAACGACGTCGGCACCGGCGGCACGCCCTTCATGAAATACCTGAAGAAGCACCGCGACGAGGCTGAACAGCATCTACTGTAGCCGCGCGAGCGCGCCCGCTACTTCGCGGCTGTCTGCGACCCGGCATCCGCCTGCTGCCTCGCCTTGGCGATCCGTGATTCGAGCGTGCCGACATTCGTCGTCGTGAACCGCGCGATCATATTCTCCGCTTCCACGACCGCCGCATCTGTCGCGATTTTCCCCGCCTGGACATCGTCCGCCAGCGTCAGGATCGGAATGTAGAGCGGCTCAGGCTCGCCCTGGATCGTCAGGCCAAATGTCGGCGCAGACGTCTCCAGCCGAGACCAGTCATCGCGCACCTGCGCCCAGAACGCCTTCGTCGCATTCCAGTAGTCGTCGCCGTCCCGCGGCAGCGGGCTCGTGCGCTTGTACGTATTCACGCCGATCTCGCGCGCCAGCACATGATGATCGCCGCGCAGCACCAGCTTGGAATTCTCTTCTTCCTGCACCCAGCCGAACGGGGTGATGGTGTGACGGTTCACGGCCAGCACGGCGTCGTAGTCCTTGCGCGTCGTCATATCCCGGCGCGGCAACGGCCGCATCTCGGCCGGAGGCGTCCATTGCGACACGCCATTGCTGTGCGTCCACGCACCGACAGCGCCATAGCGCGGCGAGTCCTCGACCTGATAGACAGTCTGCGACCACTTCCCCGCGCGCTGTGACGCTGGCACCTTGCGTGTTTCCCACGCATTACCCCCGATGAAGACCAGCACGCTCGCCGGCTCGTATTGCCAGTCCTGACGCCAGTGCTTGGTGACGATCGTGTCGTCGCCCATCTTCATCACCAGAATCTGTTGCAGCCTTATGAAATCGCCGCGGTCTTCCAACACACGCACGATCTCGTTGGCGCCGGAGACCTTGGGCTTCTTGAGTTCATAGCCAGGCGTCAGCGACACGGTCTCGCGGAAGTCGAACGTCACATCAAAGTCGCCCGCCATGGCGAGGATCGCCTTGCGGTCCTGTTCGAATTTCGCCTGCTCGGCTTGCGCGGTCATCGTCGGTCTATGCGCCAGGGCGCCCGCACACCCTTGCGCCGCCAGGACGCCCGCCAGCGCCAGACCCAACAACGCCGCTCTCAAAACACCTGGTCGCATCATCGACTTCCAGTTTTTTTCCATAAGCAGTCTTGCGCCTGCTCCGCCTTCTGACCGTTATCGCAGCGGGATCATCGGCAGCACAACACCGAATGCGGATCCGCGCCCCGGCTCGCTTTCGACAAGGAAGCTGCCGCGATGGCGTTGCACCACATGCTTCACGATGGCGAGGCCGAGGCCAGTGCCGGGACGCAAGCCGCGGCCAGGGTCGACCCGATAAAAACGTTCCGACAGTCTTGGCAGGTATTGCCGCTCGATACCCGGCCCCGCGTCCGTGACCCGCAGCGACACGCACTTTCCCTGGCCCGGCTGCACTGCAGCCGACACGATCGACATGTGACCTGCGTCTTCCCAAAGCCGCCCGGCTCTCGCCGCAGCTGCATCACCCGACAGGCCGGCCGCCAGATCGACTTCGACCACGCCACCCTTCTCGGAATACTTTACCGCGTTGTCGATCAGGTTCTGCGCGACCTGCGCCAGCTCATCCCGCACGCCCGTTACCAGTATCGGCTGCTCGGCGCCCGTGACACGCACCGTAACGCCCTTTTCACCCGCGACCGGCCCCAACGCCGCGACGGTTTCCCTGATCACCGCGGCAAGATCGGCCTCGCCATCCGGCGTCCGGTGCTCCACCAGCTCGATGCGCGACAGCGACAGCAGGTCGCTGATCAACCGCCGCATCCGCTCGGCCTGGCCCTGCATGATCTCAAGGAAGCGGTCGCGCGCCTCGGCATCGTCTCGCGCTGGCCCGCGCAGCGTCTCGATGAACCCCGACAGCGATGTGAGAGGCGTGCGCAGTTCATGGCTGGCGTTGGCGAGGAAATCCACCCGGGCGAACTCCGCCCGCTTGATGTCGGTAAGATCGTGCATGCTGATCAGGATGCCGGCCCCGAGGGGCGCCGCCACCGCCGCGAAATACCTGTCCGTCTCGTCGCGCTCGACGAACTCGAACCATTGCGGCTCTCCTCGCTGGCGCGCATCCGCCACCGCGTCCAGCAGTTCCGGCCGGCGCACCACGGCCGTCAGCTGCGGCTCGGCGCCGACAAATCGGAACGCCTTGCGCGCCGCCGGATTGGCCGCCTCTACCCGCCCCTGCGCATCGATGTAAACTGCTGGTTCCGGCAGCGCCTCCACCAGCGCCACGCGGAACGCCTTCTCCTGCTCTGCCAGTCTGCGCGCGGCCAGAATCGCGATGTCGGGGTCGTCGGTCGTCTCGGCCGCGCCTCCGACCGTGCCGTAGAACCATAGCGCCGCCGCCCCTCCGACCACGCCTGCGCCGACAATCGCTGCGATCCAGCCGAGTTGTCCCACCAGCGCCAGCGCTAACAAGACGAGCCCTGCCGCGGTCGCGACAGCTCTCAAATCGCGCGCACGCGCCGCACGTTGCGTCGGGGGAAGTGGCTGGATGGCTGAACTGTCTGTCATTCCGCCAGCCTAGGGCGATACGCCGGACCTGTCGTGAGGACGTTCGAGCGCGCCCAGATGTATATTGTTTTACGATAAATCTCGTTGACACTCCGATTTTGCTGGGACAAATCGAGCGCACCGCCGCCTTCGACGGCAAAGATCATTTCCAGAGGCGCCTTTCATGAGAATGTCCCTGCTTCTTGCCGCTTCGGCGGTCGCACTCCTTGCCGGCTGCTCGCCGGACAAGCCTGCACCCGCTGCTGTCGTGGAGGCCCCGAAAGCCGCCCTCGGCACGTTCGGCATCGACACCACCGCGATGGACAAGGCTGTGAAGCCGGGAGACGACTTCTACAAATACGTCAACGGGACGTGGCTCGCGACCTTCAAGATGCCAGCTGACAAGACGCGCTACGGCGCCTTCGACGGCCTGCGCGACAAGTCCGAGGCCGACGTGCGCGGCATCCTGGACGAGCTGACCAAGACGCCGCCGGCCGCCGGCTCGGTGCAGGAGAAAGTCGTCAACCTCTACAACTCGTGGATGGACGAAGCCGCCATCGAAGCCGCCGGCATCACCCCGATCCAGGCTGACCTCGATGCGATCAACGCCGCCAAGACCAAGGCCGACGTCGTCAAGCTGATGGGCAACATCGACTATTCGGGGCCGGTCGGCATGTACATTCAGCCGGACCCGGTTGATCCGAACAAATACACGGTCTTCATCTCGCAGACCGGCCTCGGCATGCCGAACCGCGACTTCTACCTCGACAAGAACGAGCGCTTCGTTGGCTATCGCGCCGCCTACAAGGCCTACGTCACGAAGGTCTTCGAGCTGCTCGGCGACAAGGACGCGGCGAAATCTGCCGACACCGTCATCGCCCTTGAGACGAAACTCGCCACGGTTCACTGGGCGAACGAGCGCCAGCGCGACGTTCAGGCGACCAACAACCCGGTCGACCGCGCCGGTCTCAAGAAGATGATCCCTGCCATGGATTGGGATGTCTTCCTCGCGGGCATCAACCTCGGCGACCAGCAGAACTTCGTCGTCGCCGAAACGACTGCCCTGCGCGACGGCGCCAAGCTTCTCGACACCCAGCCGGTCGACGCCTGGAAGAAGTATCTCGCCTTCCACCTCGCCAACGACTACGCGAACGCGCTGCCGAAGGCTTTCGACGAAGCTAACTTCGCCTTCTACCGCAAGGCGCTCAACGGTCAGGAAGCTCAGCGTGACCGCTGGAAGCGCGGTATCGGCCTGCTTGATGGCCTGATTGGGGAAGGCGTCGGCGAGATCTACGTCTCGAAATTCTTCCCGCCCGCATCCAAGACCAAGATGGACGAGCTGATTGCCAACCTCCGCGCTGGCATGGGGGAACGTCTCAAAACGCTGGCCTGGATGGACGAGCCGACGCGCGCGGAAGCGCAGAAGAAGCTCAGCACCTTCGATCCGCGCGTCGGATATCCTGTGAAATGGCGCGACTACACCGCCTTCACCGTCACCCCGGGCAAGCTGTTCGATAACATCCGCAACGGTCGCCGGTTCGAGTGGAACCGCCAGCTCGCGCAGATGAAAGGTCCTGTCGATCGCACCGAGTGGGGCATGAACCCGCAGACGGTGAACGCCTACTACGATCCGACGAAGAACCAGATCACCTTCCCGGCCGCCATCCTGCAGCCCCCCTTCTTCGATCCGAACGCTGACCCGGCCGTGAACTACGGTGCGATCGGCGCTGTGATCGGCCACGAGATGGGCCACGGCTTCGACGACCAGGGCGCGGAATACGACGAAGTTGGCAAGATCCGTAACTGGTGGACGCCGGCCACCAAGGCCAAGTTCAAGGAAGCCACGACCAGGTTCGGCGCGCAGTACAACGCGTTCTGCCCGCTCGAAGGCCAGTGTGTGAAGGGCGACCTCACCATGGGCGAAAACATCGGCGACCTCGGCGGTCTCGAAATGGCCTATGCCGCCTACCACCTCTCGCTCGGCGGAAAGGAGGCCCCGGTCATCGACGGTTTCACCGGAGACCAGCGCTTCTTCATGGCGCACACGCAGGTCTGGCGCGCGATGCAACGTGACGACGCGCTCGTCAACCAGATGCGCACCGACCCGCACTCGCCGGCCGCCGCGCGCGGTTCGATCCCCGAGCGCAACATCGACGCGTGGTACAAGGCGTTCGACGTGAAGGAAGGCGACAAGGCCTACATAGCCCCGGAAAACCGGGTCCACATCTGGTAGTTCTTCCAGCGGCCGTCGCCTCACAAGGCGGCGGCCGCTCCACTTCTGACGTCTGGATCGCGTGGGGACTTTTCATGCGCAGCACACTGCTCGCGGGCATCGCGTCCGCACTACTTCTGTCCGCCTGTGGCGGTGAAAAGCCTGCAGCGCCTGCTGTTCCTCCCGAACCAGCCAAAGCCGCCGTCGGCACGTTCGGCATCGACCTTGCGCAGATGGATACTTCGGTAAGGCCGGGCGACGACTTCTACCGTTATGTGAATGGCAAGTGGCTCGACACCTTCCAGATGCCTGCCGACCGTGCCAGCTACTCGACTGGCACGATGGTGTTCGACACGACTGAGGCACAGGTCCGCGCCATCGTCGACGAGCTCGCCAAGACGAAAGGCGCGCCGGGCACAAACCAGCAGAAGATCGGCGATCTTTACGCCGCATGGATGGACGAAGCCGGCATCGAGGCGCGCGGCACGGAGCCGCTCAAACCTTATCTCGCCGCCATCGACGCCGTTTCCGACAAAGCCGGCTTGATGAAATTGTTCGGCTCGCTCGATTTCACCGCGCCTTTCAGCCTCGGCGTCGAGGTGGCCACGGTCGACCCCACCAGATACACGGTCTGGGTCTACCAGAGTGGCCTGGGCATGCCCCTCGATTACTATCTGAGCAAGGGCGAGAAGTTCGACGCCTACCGCGCCGCCTACAAGGACTTTGTCACCACGATTTTCAAGCTGATCGGCGACGAGGACCCTGCTGGTTCAGCCACGAAGACCATCGCGCTCGAAATGAAGATCGCCAAAGTTGCCTGGTCGCCCGAGCGCCAGCGCAACATCAAGGCAGTCAACAACCCGATGGACCGCGCCGGGCTCAAGAAGCTCGCGCCCGCTATCGACTGGGACGTCGTGCTCGCTGGTCTGAACCTCGCCGATGCCAACGACTTCCTCGTAAACGAAACTACCGCCATCCGCGACGGCGGCAAGCTGGTCGACACGGTCGCCATCGCCGACTGGAAAAAGTATCTCGCCTTCCACTTCGTCAACGGCGCCACAAACTACCTGCCCAAGGCCTTCGACGACGCCGGCTTCAATTTCTATTCGAAGACGCTCAACGGCACAGAAAAGAAGCGTGACCGCTGGAAGCGCGGCATGTCTCGGCTTGAGGAAGTGATCGGCGAAGGGCTCGGCGAGATCTATGTCCAGAAGCACTTCTCCGCTGACTCAAAGATCAAGATGGACGCGCTCGTCGCCAATCTCCGCGTCGCCCTGAAATCGCGTCTCGAAACCGCAACCTGGATGGACGACGCCACGCGCGCCGAAGCAATCAAGAAGCTCGACAGGTTCGAGGCCCGCATCGGCTTCCCGGACAAATGGCGCGACTATTCGAAGCTCACGATCGAGCCGGGCAAGCTGTTCGAGAACATGCGCGCTTCAAAGAAATACGAGTGGGACCGTCAGGTCGCGCGTCTGAAGGGGCCAGTTGATCGCTCGGAATGGATCATCACCCCGCAGACGGTCGACGCCTATTACAACGCGCAGACGAACCAGATCACCTTTCCGGCCGCAATCCTGCAACCTCCTTTCTTCGACCCCAACGCCGACGCAGCGGTCAACTACGGCGCCATAGGCGCGGTGATCGGCCACGAGATCGGTCACGGCTTCGACGATCAGGGCCGCGAGTTCGATGGCGAGGGCAAGGTACGCAACTGGTGGACGCCGGAGACCAACAAGAAGTTCGTCGAGTCGACGGCGAAATTCGCAGCCCAGTACGACGCCTTCTGCCCGCTACCCGCCAGCCCGAAGGAGTGCATCAACGGCCGCTTCACCATGGGCGAGAATCTCGGCGACCTCGGTGGTCTTGAGATGGCCTACACCGCCTACAAGCTCGCGTTGGGCGGCAAGGAAGCTCCGGTTATCGACGGCTTCACCGGCGACCAGCGCTTCTTCCTCGCGCACGCGCAGATCTGGCGCGCCATGCAGCGCGACGACGATCTGCTGAACCAGATGAAGACTGACCCTCACGCACCGGCTGCCGCGCGCGGCTCGTTCCCAGAGCGCAATATCGATGCCTGGTACGCGGCGTTCGGCGTGAAGGAAGGCGACAAGGCCTACATCGCCCCGGAAAACCGCGTTCACATCTGGTAGGACGCAAACCTGCGACAAAATCAACAAAGCCCGCGCCCATGGTCGCGGGCTTTTCCTTTACCTGCGCGAGCGCGCTTGACTTGGGACCGCCGCCGGAAAGACTCCGGTCCGTGAAGTCGCATGCGGGAACGCCCTTGATCGCCGGCCTGCTCAAACGCCTCGGCCCCTTGATGACGGGCGCAATGGCGGCTGCGTCTCTCTTTCTGACGGCCTGCACCGTCCCGGCCGCGCCAGCGCCCCAGCACGCCGGAGACTTCGTCCAGAAGATGCCGCCCAACGTCGCGCGACTGCCGCGCCCGCGTCTTGGCGACGACTTCTACGGCTATGTTAACAACCAGTGGCTCGCGACCTACAAGCTGCCTGCCGACAAGGCGTCCTTCGGCGCCGCCGAGGAACTGGCCGACCACTCCGAGAGCGAGGTCCGCACGATGATCGAGGAGATCATCACCGCTCGCCCCGCCAAGGGCACGACCGAACAGAAGATCGCTGATCTCTATGCCGCTGCCCTCGACGAGAAGACGATCGAAGCGCGCGGGCTGGATCCCATCCGGCCGCATCTCGCGCGTATCCACGCGGCAACGACGCTGGATGACATCACGCGCCTGATGGGCCGTATCGGCTACAACTCGCCGTTCAGCGCGGGCGTCGCGCCCTCGCCCGCCGATCCTGACGCCAACGCCGTGTGGATTTCGCAGGCCGGCCTCGGCATGCCCCATCGCGGCTATTATCTCGACAGCGGCCTGCAATCGACCACGCTGCAAGTCGCCTATCGCCGCCATATCTCGACGATCCTCGGTCTGATCGGCGAGAGCGATCCCGACAGGGGGGCACAGCGCCTCTACAATCTCGAATACCGCATCGCTCAGGCGCAAACCGACGAAGATCGCTCGATCAGCGCCACCGAATCGATGCGCGCGATGAGCTATGCCGACCTCAAGGCCTTCGCCCCGGGCTTCGACTGGGCCACATTCCTCAAAGCCGCCGGCATGGACAGCGCAAGCCGCTTTGTCGTCACCGACCAGACCGCCGTGCCCGCGCTTGCGAAGCTCGTGTCCGACGTTTCCATCGACGACTGGAAGCTCTGGCTCGAATTCCACATCGCCAGCGACTTCTCCCCGTCCTTGCCGAAAGCTTTCGCGGATTCGTATTTCGACTTCTTCACCCGCCAGCTCTCGGGCATCACCGAAAGGCCCGAGCGCTGGAAGTTCGCCATCAGCGTCGTCAACGAACAGCTCGGCGACGCCGTGGCCGAGCTCTATGTGAAGCGCTATTTCCCGGCTGACAACAAGACGAAAATCGACGCCATTGTCGGCAACATACGCACCGCCTTCGCCTCGCGCATGCGCTCGCTCGACTGGATGGACGACAAGACGCGCGCCGCCGCCCTCGCCAAGCTCGATGCGCTCCAGGGCATGATCGCCTACCCGGATAGCTGGCGCGATTATTCCAGCCTTGATATCGAACCCGGCAAGCTGGTCGAGGGTATCTTTGCCGCCTTCGAACTCGACTGGCGCGAGCAACAGAACGATCTGTCCACACAGGTTGATCGCCGCCGGTGGGAGGCGCCGGCCCACGTCGTCAACGCTTTCTACAGTCCACTCGGCAACACGTTCGTGCTGCCTGCGGGCATCCTGCAGCCGCCCTTCTTTGATCCCAAGGCGGACCCCGCCGCCAATTATGGCGGCATTGGCGCCGTCATCGGCCACGAGATGAGCCACGGCTTCGACGATCAGGGCCGCCAGTTCGACAGCGTCGGCCGGGCGGTCAACTGGTGGACCAGCGAAACCGACGACCGCTTCGTCGCGCGCTCCAACCAGCTGATCGATCAGTACGACCGCTACTGCCCTTATTTCAGCGCTTGCGTGAATGGTCTGGGCACGCTCGGCGAGAACATCGGCGACCTTGCGGGACTGGAGATCGCCTACGCCGCCTATCACCTCTCGCTCGGCGGTGTCGCAGCGCCTCTTGTCGATGGCCTCACCGGCGACCAGCGCTTCTTCCTCGCCTACGCGCAGAGCTATCGCGAGAAGGTCCGCGAGGAATACGCCAAGGCCCTGCTCGAAGGCGACAGCCACGCGCCGAGCCGCTATCGCGTCAACGGCGTCATCCGCAACATGGACGCGTGGTACGCCGCCTTCGACATCAAACCCACCGACCGCCTCTACCTCGCCCCGGAGGAGCGCGTCCGGATCTGGTGAACGGCGCGGCGCGCTGCGCCCGTATCCGCGCGCCGATTCCCCTGCTAAAGCGCCAAAATGCCGGTTCCGGATTCCACGCGCCATGCCCGCGACGCCGCCGAAGCAATCGGCGCGCGATTCGACGATCTCGATGGCGGCGAAGGCTATCTGTTCCGGATCTCGCGTGAGGGGCGCTTCGTGCTCGGCGGCGGCGGCAATGTCTGCGCCTACCCGGTCAACAGCGCGCCTGCCTACACCATCTCGCGCGACAAGGCCCACACCAAGGCCGTGCTCACAGCCGTTGGCATCAAAGTCATTCCCGGCAGCCTCTGGTTTGCCCACACGCGCCGCGCCGCGCTGCGTGGGCCGGGACGCGAAGCCGGCGACGCCGCCGCCTTTGCCCAGCGCCGCGGCTATCCCGTGTTCTGCAAGCCAAACACCGGCTCGCGCGGGACTTTTGCAGAGATCGTTCGCAGCCCCGCCGATCTCGACGACTATATCCAGCGCCTCGCCGTCGACTTCGAATCCTTCCTGATCGAGCCCGTGCTCGATGGCGAGGAGCACCGCGTTTTCGTCCTCGACGGTCGGCCCGTCTTCCATTCCACCAAATCAGCGCCCAGCCTGATCGGGGATGGACGTTCTTCGGTCGCGCAGCTTCTCGCCGCGCTGAATTCCACGCTACAGCTTGAGGGCGTTTCGGCGTTGCCAGCCTCCGCCCTCGCCGGCCGCGACCTTGCCGCGACGCCTTCAGCCGGCGAACACATCGCGCTGCCCGGCCGGCGCAACCTCTCGGCACAGGGCAGCATCGAAGCCGTCAGCGAGCATGTCCCGCCCCAACTCGCCGCGCCTGCTATCGCTGCTGCGGCGGCGCTCGGCCTGCGCGCCAGCGCGGTCGACATGTTCGACCTGTCGCCCGCACGTGACTTGTCCGACATTGTGGTGATCGAAGTGAACGGCAATCCCGGCCTGCGTACGCTCGAACTCGCTGGCCGAAGTGACCTGATCCGCGCTATCTGGGTTCACATGTTGAACGCGTGCCTTAACGCCTGATCCTGGACGATCGATGTTCGGACTTCCCAAATTCGGCGACGGCATCGGCCTGCACCGCATCGAGCGGTTCCTGACCCTGCACCGCATCGACCGCGCCACCCTCGCCCGCCGCTCCATCGCCGTGACCGGCACTAATGGCAAGGGATCGACTGCGCGGTTCATCACCTCCGCGATCGAGGCTGCCGGCATGCGCGTTGGTTGCTTTACCTCGCCCCATCTCTTTGATGTGCGCGAGCGCTTCACCATCGGCGACCAACCCATTCCCGCCGAAGCTTATGAACGCCACGGCAAGACGGTGCTGGCCTACAACGCCACGCTGCCGGAAGGCGATCGGATGGGCGCGTTCGAGTTTCTCTTCCTGCTCGCCATCCTATGGTTCAACGAGACCAAGCCCGACGCCATCGTCTGGGAGGCCGGCATAGGCGGGCGCTACGATCCGGTGCGCTGCGTGCGCGCCAGCGTTTCGGTGCTGACCTCGATCGAGCTCGAGCATACCGAACTCCTCGGCGGCACTGAAGAACTGATAGCCTACGACAAGGTCGATGCGCTCGCTCCGGGCGGTTGTGTCGTTCTGTCGCCCTCGATTCCCGAAGCCCTGGCAAAGCGCATCGCCGCCTATGCCAGTCTCGCGGGCAAGGCGATCCTTCCGGCTCTGGCCAGCCGCCGCGTCACCAACGTGTCCAACACGCACAAGGGCGCGCGCTTTTCCTACGGCTTTCTCGCAGCACCTCCCGAAGCCGATCAGACGGTGCGCCTGAAGCTCGCCGGCCAGCATCAGGTCGATAACGCCGTCTCGGCCCTGCGCGCCGCCGAGGTCTGGCTAGGCCTCAAGCCGGAGGAAAACGCCGAGCGCCACTTCGCCATGCTGGCAGGCCTTGGCCATACACGATGGCCCGGACGCCTTGAGAAGGTCGCGCATGCGCCCGACCTCTGGATTGACGTTGGTCACACGCCGCGCGCTCTCGAAGCTGTCACCCGGACTTTCCTTGAGTTCGTGCCGCGCGAAAAGACGCTCGTCGTCTTTGGCGTCTCTGCGTCAAAGGAAGTAACCGGCATAGCCGAAGTCGTCGCCAGCCGCTTCGACCGTTTCATTCTTACACGCGCCTACAAATCCGGCGCGGACATCTCGCTTTTCGAGCCGATCTTCCGCAGCAGATCGACCGACGTCACAATCGCTTCCGACACTGCGTCCGCCGCGCAGCTCGCCCGAACGCGCGCCAACATTGACGGCATGAGCGTCCTTGTCCTCGGCGGGCTCTTCCTCGCTGCCGAAATCCAGCGCGCCTGGCAGGGCGGCGATCCGACCAATATGGATTTTTTCTAGCTACGTCTCAGCCTTCGGCTTCCGCCTTGGTGGCTTCAGCTGTCCGCCATCGAGGGAATCGTCCTCGCCCTGGAACAGCCGCCGCAGATCGACCGTCGATTTTCTCCCGACATGACGGAAGCTCGTTTGCAGCCAGTTTTCGGCGGCGTCACGACCCTTGTTGAACAGCATCTCAATGAAGGCCGGTTCGACATTGAATTTGGAAGAAGCACCGAGTTCCGAAAGGGATTTCTCGTCCGCGATCGTGTGCATCAGCATGCGCCGATATCCGGTGCCTTCCAGCTTGCCCGCCTCGATCAGGCGCGCGACGAAATCCATCGCGCGCAGATCATGCAACAAGGAAGCGTTGAACGTGATCTCATTGACCCGGTTGATGATATCGCGCGCTGTCGTCGGCGCCCCGGGCCGCTTGATGGGGTTTATCTGCACCAGCACGACATCATCGGTCGCGCAGTTCTCGAACAGCGGCCACAGCGCCGGATTTCCCGTAAAGCCGCCATCCCAGTAAGGTACGCCGTCGATCTCGACCGCCTTGAACAGCCACGGCAGGCAGGCGGACGCCATGACGTGATCAGCCGTCAGTTGCTTCTTGTCCCAGACATGCGCGCGCCCGGTTTCAACATTGGTCGCTGAGATGAACACTTTCACTTTCGACCGCCGCACGCGATCAAAGTCGATCAGCTTGACGACAAGATCGCGCAGCGGATTGAGGTTGAACGGGTTGAAATCGTACGGGCTCGCAACGCGGGTGACGAGATCGAACATCACGTAAGCGGGCGATGTATCGAGGCCCCAACTGCCTAGAAGCATCTCGAGCGGCGAACGTTGCAGGGGGCTCGCGCGGGCATCCTCGAGCACGCCGGCCCAGAACCGCCGCAACGCTGCGCGCGCTTCCTCGCGATCGCCATCGGCAAAACCGGCCGCCAGCGCCACCGCATTCATCGCGCCCGCGGAGGCGCCGGTGATCCCCTCGATCTGGACGCGGGGATCTTCAAGCAAACGATCCAGCACGCCCCACGAGAATGCGCCATGCGAGCCGCCGCCCTGCAGGGCAAGGTTGATGAGCTTGGGATCAGCTTGTGCCTGGGTCATGCCCGATTAGAGCGCCCGCGCGTCCCTAGACGTCAATGATCTCGATTGTTTCATAGCCGAAGCGCGCGAAGGCGGGCGCCATCGCCGCCTTGTTGGCGGCGCCGCCTGTCACATAGGCGATGGCCTCGCCCGTCGGCCGCGGTGTCTGCGGCGCAACGCGGATGGCCTGTCGCGCGACAGCATCTCCCGTATCGATAAGCCGCACACCGGGCGGGCATGCCACCGCAATCGCATCGCGTATCAACGGGAAATGCGTGCACGCCAGCACCACGATATCGATCCGCGGCCCGTCCGGCGGATCGAACATCGGCTTCACCGCGTACGCCACCTGCTCCTGATCGATTGGCTGGCCACGCACGGCGCGCTCGGCAATATCGACCAGCCCAGCGGACCCACGCCGGATCACGATCCTGCCCGCTGCGAACTGGCGCTCGAGATCGTCGAGATAGGCCCGCCGCACGGTTCCGGGCGTCGCCAGTATGCCGATCACACCCGTCTGCGTCTGCTCCGCTGCCGGCTTGATCGCCGGCACCGTGCCCACGACCGGCACGCTCACCCTGGCGCGTATGTCATTGAGCGACAGTGTCGAGGCCGTGTTGCACGCGATCACCAGCACGTCGGGCTTTGCGACATCCACCAGCGTCGCACACAGGGACGGCAGCCGCGCCTGCAACTCCGCATCAGACTTTACGCCATAGGGAAAGAAGCCGCTATCCGCCGCATAGTCGACCACCCACTCCGGCGCTGCCTTGCGCAACGCGCTTGCAATGGTCAGCCCGCCCACGCCCGAGTCGAAGACCAGCGCGCGGGTCATCCGAGCTCAGCCCTTCTCGCTCAGCGAGCCGACCAGCGGCCCGTAGAGATCCGTCCGCCGGTCGCGGAAGAAGCCCCACGCCGCACGCGCGCGATCCACGACATCCATGTCCACAGTCGCAACAACCACGCCTTCGGCCTTGCGATCGAGATCGCCAAGGATCTCACCGGTGTGATCGGAGATGAAGGAGGTGCCATAGAACACCTGCCCATTCTCCGTGCCCACGCGATTGGCCGCCGCAACCGGCGTCACGTTGGAGACGGCATGACCCAGCATCGCCCGGCGCCAGCGCGCGGCAGTATCGAGGCTGTCATCGTGAGGCTCGGAGCCGATGGCCGTCGGATAGAGCAGCACGTCCGCGCCCATCAACGCCATGGCGCGCGCGGTCTCCGGATACCACTGGTCCCAGCAGATGCCGACGCCGATACGGCCATGTCGCGTGTCCCAGACGCGGAAACCGGTATCGCCCGGACGGAAGTAGTACTTCTCCTGATAGCCCGGCCCGTCGGGGATATGCGACTTGCGATAGATGCCCATCAGCGATCCATCCGCATCGATCATCACGACGGTGTTGAAATAGGCTGGCCCCGCCTTCTCGAAGATCGAGACCGGGATCACGACGCCAAGTTCAGCGGCCAGCTTCGCCATCGCGATCACCGCGGGGCTCTCGCGCCAGGCATGCGCCCGCGCGAAATTGGATTCCTCCTGCGAGGTGCAGAAATAATGCCCCTCGAAGAGTTCGGACGGCAGGATCACGTTTGCGCCCCTGGCGGCCGCTTCGCGCACCAGGTCGCTCACGCGCTTGATGTTGGTTGCAGCGTCGTCCGTCAGCGCCGTCTGCAGGACGGCCAGCGTGATCTTGCGGGACATGATCGCCTCCCTGGTCCGGTTTTTTGGCTATTCCGGCTGCTGCTGCGTGATGCAGTGGAACGAGCCGCCGCCCGTCAATATGTGGTTCGACGGCAGGCCCACAACATTGCGGCCTGGAAAGTAAGGCTTCAGCGCCGCGACCGCGGCGTTCGCCGTCGCCGTGCCATAGGTCGGCACGACCACCGTCGCATTGCCGATGATGAAATTCATGTGGCTGGCCGGGACGATGTCGCCATCCTCATCCTCGACGCGGCCGGGCGATGGGATGCGCACAACTTGCAGCATCCGCCCCCGCGCGTCGCGCTGCAGCTTCAGGAAGTTCGCGATTTCATCGAGCCGCTCGGTGTTTGGATCGTCCGAATCAGCCGGCGCCTGACACGCGACCACACCCGGCGCGATGAACCGCGCGATATTGTCGACGTGGCCATCGGTATGGTCGTTCAAAAGGCCGCGCTCGATCCAGATCACCGCCGCCCCGCCGAGCGCATCGCCCAGCAGGCCGCGAATCTGGTCCGGGGTCATCAGCGGATTGCGATTCGGGTTCAACAGGCACTCCCGGGTGGTCAGAATCGTGCCCTCGCCGTCGCAATCGACCGCGCCGCCCTCAAGCACGCGATCCCAGCGCGTTGCATCCGCCTGGGCCTGGATCGCTACGAAAGCTCCGACCGTGTCGTCATGGTCGAGCACGTACTTTCCGCCCCACCCGTTGAAGGTGAACAGCGCGCAGCGGTCGTTGGAATAGAACACCGGGCCAGTATCGCGCAGCCAGATGTCGCCATAGCGCGCATCGATCAGCTCGGCGTGCTCGCCGATCAGCTTTTCAGCCGACAGCATCGCCGAAGGGCCGTTGACCAGCACTTTCATGCGGTCGCCCCTGCGTCCGCCCGGGCCATCCGCGGCCAGCGCGCGCACCATCGCGCCGACCTCGACCTGCGCGGGCGCGAGATCATCCAGCCACAACGCCTCGTCGGCCGGCCATGCGGTCCAGATCGCGCTATGAGGCGCCCATTCGGCGGGGGGATGGAGGATCGTGTCGCTCATGGGCGCGGCTCTATCATGTGTACGCTGCGGCACAACAGCGCGATCGATCTGTGAAGGGTCAAATGACCCACAAACCATCCACAGGCCACGTAACGTCACCCCGTAGCGGCGGCCTGACGCACCCCTGCGACGGTCTGGCTGATCTCAAGGCACAATCGTGTCTTTGGCGATACACTTCGTGGCGAACCGTCGCCAACGTCACCAATCCGTCTCGAACAGACTTTATCAGCCGCGTACATGGAGTGCGTGATGTTGCTCTGCACTTCACGGGGGCGCTGAAGCGTCGACCGAACAGCTGGATGATCGAGGGGTCTCACAATGAATTCGAAGAAGCTCGCCTTCTTGGCGACGACGGCGTTGATTGGAAACGCGTTCGTCGGCGGAACCGCCGCAGCACAGTCGACCGGTACGCGCGCCGCCGAATTGCGGGACGTCGTGGTCGTCACCGGTAATGCGGGTCCCCCCGCTGCCGGTCCGGCCATTGCCCAGGAAGTGGATAAGACCCGTTCGACCATCGATCAGGAAACGATCGAGCGTCAGAATCCCGGCCAGACGATTCTCCAGTCGCTGAACCTCGTTCCCGGCCTCAACTTCACGAACGCCGACCCTTACGGCAACTCGGGCGGCAACATCCGTCTGCGTGGTTTCGACGGCAACCGCGTCGGCCTCGCCTTCGACGGCGTGCCGCTCAACGACACGGGCAACTACGCCACCTTCACCAACCAGCAGCTCGACCCGGAACTGATCAGCAGCGCTTCGGTGAACCAGGGCACGACGGACGTCGACAGCCCGACGGCTGCGGCCATCGGCGGCATCATCAACTACGTCTCCGCCACGCCGGACGACAAGATGGGCATGCAGGTCAATGGCTCCATGGGCGACTTCGACTATGGTCGCGTGTTCGCCCGCTTTGACACCGGCGAGATCGGCCCCTGGGGCACGAAAGCCTACGCCACGATCTCGAACACCAAGTATAGCAAGTTCAAAGGCCCCGGCGACCTCGAAAAGCAACAGTACAACCTGAAAGTCTACCAGCCGCTCAGCGGCAATGACTTCATCTCGGTCGCCGCCCACTACAACCGCAACCGCAACGCTTTCTACAACAACACGGCGACGCTCGCGAAAAACGCGGCTGGCCAGACCGTGCTTGATACGCGCGGCCCGTTCCCCGAGAACGATATCGCCTGCTCGCTGCCAGCTGGCGGTAACGGCACGGCCCAGAACGAAAACACGGGCTCGAGCTTCATTCGCTACAACAACACGACCGGCACGGGCAGCTGCACCAATTTCTTCGGCCTCCGCATCAACCCGTCGGACACGGCCAACATTCGCATCAACTCGCGATTTGCCCTCACCGACTACCTCACGCTGACAGTCGATCCGTCCTTCCAGTACGTCATGGCAAACGGCGGCGGCTTCACGGGCAACATTTCCGAGCGTGACAACCGTCTCGACCAGAATAACGCCAACAACACTGCGGCCTGCCTTGCCGGCGTCAACCTCAATGGCGGCGTCGACCTCAACGGCGACGGCGACAGCTGCGATACGGCCTCCATCTACACCCCGTCGAACACCAACACGCGTCGTTATGGCGTGCTGGCCTCGCTGATCTGGAAAGTTGACGACAACAACCAGCTCCGCCTGTCCTACACCAACGACTATGGTCGCCACCGTCAGACCGGCGAATCGACCGACCTGCCGACCAACGCCGTCCCGTTCGAAGTTTACGGCGGCAAGGAAGGCTGGGGCGATACGGCCCGCCGCATCACCGGCGTCGATGGATCGTTCTTCCGCACGCGCGACCGTTTCTCGCTGGCCATCCTGAACCAGCTCTCGGTCGACTATTTCGGCTCGTTCCTTGACGACAGCCTGTCGGTTGCAATCGGCGCCCGCGCGCCGCAGTTCAAACGCGAGTTGAACCAGTACTGCTACTCGCAGAACGGTTCGACGAACGTGCTCTGCACGACGCAAGCTGTCGCAACGACCCTGGCCAACGGTAACGTCCAGTTCGCGGGCGACACCAACCAGTACATCGCGCCCTATAAGGCCGAGTTCACCTACGACAAAATCCTGCCGAACCTGTCGTTGGGCTACACCTTCCTCGGCGATAGCAAGGTTTACGCGAGCTACTCGGAACAGATCGCCGTTCCGCGTACCGACAACCTGTACATCGGCAACCGCCTCGCAACTGCAACGACGCTCCAGCCGATCGCCTTCAACGGCGTCGACCCGGAAATGAGCAAGAACTACGAGATCGGCTATCGCTTCACGACGAACGATGTCGTTGCTTCGGCTTCGCTCTACCAGAACGACTACTCCAACCGTGTCGTCTCGAGCCTCGACAACGACCCGGCGTCGCCGACCTTCAACACCACGATCGACCGCAACGTCGGCAAGGTGAAGACGCGCGGCTTCGAGGGCTCGGTCGGCTGGCAGGCCACAGACACGCTCTCGCTGTACGGCTCGGCGACCTACACAGATGCCAAGCTGCAAGAGAACCAGGTCCGCGGCCTGACCACATTCCTGCCGACCAAAGGCAAGAATGTCGTCGAGACCCCGGAGTGGATGTACACGGCGCGCGCCGACTGGGAGATGAACGACCTGCTGTCCTTTGGTCTGCAAGCGAAGTATGTCGGCAGGCGCTTCACGACCGACGTCAACGACGAAGCGGTTCCCGCCTATACGACCGTCGACTTTGACGCCCGTATGGACCTCACGGACTTCACCGGCATGCGTGACACCTACCTTCAGTTCAACGTCACGAACCTTACCGACGAAGTCTACGCGGTGAACATCTCGTCGGGTCAGAACGCTCTGCTGGCGACCCTCGTAGACGCGACTGGCGCCGCAGCTGGCACGCAAACGGGCGCTCTGCGCACGTTCGGCATCGCTGCGCCGCGTACCGCCGTGCTGACCGTCGGCGCCAAGTTCTAGGACTTGACCGCCCCCGGCTTCGGCCGGGCGACAGGCTGGACTGCCATGGGCCACCCTCCGGGGTGGCCCATTTCTTTGTAATCAGGCTAAAAGGACCCCGGCGGTCGCTGTGAAATGCAGCGGCGAAGATGCGTGGCCCATGAATATGATTTCCAATCTGTGGCGGCGCAGCCCGCCAATCTGCGCGGCGCTGGCAATCGCCCTGTTTGTCGCCCTGCGCATGGCGATTGTGATCGCCTCCCCGCTGGAGATCGGTCCCGACGAAGCGCAGTACTGGCGCTGGGCCCAAACGCTCGATTTTGGCTATTATTCGAAGCCGCCGCTGGTCGCATGGGTGATCTGGCTCACGACCTCCCTGTTCGGCGACGCCAGCTGGGCGATCCGGCTCGCTTCGCCCCTCCTCCACGGCATCGGCGCCTTCTTCCTTTTCCTTCTCGGCAAACGGATGTTCGACGCCCGCATCGGTGCGTGGAGCGCGGCGATCTACCTTGTGATGCCCGGCATCTGGCTGTCGTCCACCATCATCTCGACGGACGCTGTCCTGCTGCCGACCTACGCCATCGCAGTCTGCCTGCTGTGGCGCTTCCGCGACAGCGCGACCCTCCTCAATGCCTGCCTCGCGGGCGGGGCGATCGGGCTTGCCATGCTCGGCAAATACGCCGCGCTCTATCTCTACCCGGGCGCTGTACTGGCAGCGTTCATCGACCGCGACATGCGCAAGGCAATGCTCTCACCTGCCGGCGCGATGGTGTTCGTGGCCTCGCTGGTTGTGCTCGGGCCTAACCTCGCGTGGAACGCCGCGAACAACTTCGCCACGGTCAGCCACACCGCCGACAATGCAAACCTCGCTGCGGCCGACTTCAACCCGCTGCACATCATCACCTATGTCCAGGATCAGGCCGCCGTGTTCGGGCCGATTACCCTGATCCTGCTGCTCGCAGGTCTGGGCTTCCTCGCGGGGCGCAAGGACAAGCCCACGACAACGCGCGAGCTCTGGCTGATATGCTTCATCGTGCCGGCGCTCGTCGTCATCATGGTGCAGGAGATCGTCTCGCGCGCCCACGCCAACTGGGCTGCTGCAGCTTACCCCGCCGCCGCCGTGCTGCTGGCCTCGTGGATCGACCGCGCCTTCGGCAAGCTCAAGGTCAGACCCGTCCTGATCACGGGCGTGGCGATCAACACGCTCATCGGCGCGGTGTTCGCCATTGTCTGGGTTTCACCGTGGGTCGCGGACGCGACCGGCGCATCGGCGGGCATGAAGGGCATACGCGGTTGGGGCGAGACCACGCGCCAGCTCATCGCCAGGGCCGACGAACTGCACGCCACCGCCATCCTGGTCGATGACCGCGAGACCTGGCACGCACTCGACTATCATGGCCGCAACCTCGCCATGCCGCCCATCCGCGCCTGGCCCGCCGGCCCCACGCCGCACAGCCACGCCGAGGAGGCGGGTCACATCCGGCCCGGCGACGACGTGCGCATGCTGATCGCCAGCACAAACGAGGCCATGCGCCCGATGATCCGCGCGGACTTCGCGAAGATCGAGGAGCTCGGCTATCTCGAAATTCCGCTGACGGCCAAACGCAACCGCCGCTTCAAGCTGTATCTGGCATCGACCTATCATCAGGTTCCGCGCACGCCTGAATTCCTGGCGACGCATATGGTGATCGAGGACTAGACCGGATCACCAGAAGCGAAATCGACAATGGTGTTTCGCCGACGTTGATCGCGCGCGCGTTCAGCCCCCGTCCGCCGCAGGCTCGCGCACGACCGGCGTCACGCGTATGCCAGTGACGATATTGTCCTGCCCTTCGGCGACGAGTTGCGCCTCGTCCGACAGGCCCGTCACCCAGACGCCGTCGGCGGACTCGTCTACGATGTCCGCAGGCGCAAAACCGATCACGCCGCCAACGTCGAGATAGTAGACGCCGATCCGGCCGGTCGAGTCGGCCTTCAACAGGGCCTGGCTGATCTTGTGCGCGCGGCCAAGGCCGATATTGATCTTGATCTCCGCTGTGCGCCCAACCGGAATTGCATTGTTCGCGTTCGGCACGCTGACCTTTACTTCGAAGTTACGGGTCTGGGGGTCGACCACGCTCGCCAGCTTGTCGACCTGCCCTGCCACTTCGCGGCCATCCGGGAGTTTCACGCGCGCTGCTGCGCCGACCTTCACCTTCAGCGCCTGCTTCTCGGATGCGCCCGCCACGAACGTCATCGGGTCGAGCCGCACGACAACGCCGCACGATGATCCCATGCCGACGAACTCGCCCAGCGTAGCGTTGCGTTTCTCGAACACACCCTTGAACGGCGCGACTGCCTGGCGCTGCGCAACTTCGGTTTTCGCGATTTCCAGCGCCGTCATCGCTTCGTCCAGCGCCGCCTTGGATTGCTTCACCCGCGCCTGCGAGACCCATCCCTCAGCCAGCCGGCTGACATTGCTGCTGTGCGCCTCGCGCGCGCGGTTCACGGCCGCCTCGGCCTGCTTCACGCGACCGACCACGCCATGGCCTTCAAGACCGCATAAAAGCGTGCCGGGGCTGACGATGGCGCCTTCTCTGACCGGCAGGGCCGTCACCTTGCCCGCCGCCCCGAACGCCACCGGCGCAACCTCCGCCTCGCTGCGTCCGCCCAGCGACAGGTAGAGTGTGCGCTGCTCGGCCTTTGACCGAATGAACTCCACCGTTCCGCCATGTCCTTCGGGGCTCCCTGGCAGGGCCTTGTCGAGTGTCGGAACCGTGCTGGCCTGCACGCGGGCCACGGGATCGCCGCCGGACACCAGCGAGCGGATGCCGACAATGGCTGCGATCAGCGCGATGCCACCGAGCAGTATGCTGAGAAGGCGGGGCAAGTGTCTGCTGAACCTCCAGATTTCGGCCGGATGAGCGCGGATACGCCCGCCCGCCTAAGGTCAGGCCCATATACTATGGGCGTTCCGACAGCCACGGTATCAAAATGGCGTGCCGGGCGAGATTATGGCGGCAGTTGCTCGCCTGCCTCGACCGGGTGCGTTTTGGCCGCAGAACGCGCCCGGCCCCCTTGGCCGGGTTCTCCGGCTAAACATTGGCATTAGTTGCATTTGCCGGATCAACCCCCTAGCTCCATCCGGCGCGAACAGGGGCCGGACGGGGCGCCTGAAACCTGCCGGGACGCCATGACCGAAGCTGCCGACAAGCCCCCAGAAAAGCACCAGGAAAAGGCGAGATCCCCTAACGCCCCTACCGAAGAGACCGTCCTGTCGGTCAAGCATTACACCGACCGCATGTTCGCCTTCCGCATCACGCGGCCGCCCACCTTCCGGTTCCGCTCCGGCGAGTTCGTGATGATCGGCCTTGAGGGCGCCAACGGCAAACCCCTTCTGCGCGCCTATTCCATCGCCAGCCCGAGCTGGGACGAGGAGCTGGAATTCTTCTCGATCAAGGTGCCCGACGGCCCGCTCACCTCGCGCCTCCAGGCCATCCAGCCGGGCGACAAGGTCCTGCTTGGCCGCAAGTCCACCGGCACGCTCGTGCACGATGCCCTCACGCCGGGCAAGCGCCTCTACTGCTTCTCCACGGGCACGGGTCTTGCCCCCTTCGCCTCCGTCATCCGCGACCCTGAAACCTACGCGCGTTTCGAGCAGGTCATCCTCACCCACACCTGCCGCGAAGTCGGCGAACTGAAATACGGACAGGAGCTGGTCGCCTCGCTGCAGGACGATCCCCTGGTTGGTGAACACTTCAACCGTATCGTGCACTACACCACCGTCACCCGCGAGCCGTGGCCCAATCAGGAGCGCATTACGACCTGCATCGCGACGGGCGCGCTCTTCGCCGACCTCGGCGTCCCACCCTTCGATCCCGCCGTCGATCGCGTCATGATCTGCGGCTCGATGGACATGATCAACGACACCAAGCTGCTGTGCGAGAAGGCCGGACTCCGCGAAGGGTCCAACGCCCATCCCGCCGAGTTCGTGATCGAGAAGGCGTTCGTCGGTTAGCCGTCCCGGGTTTCACCCAGGGATTTGACAGATCCGCGCGACCGTCCAAGGATCAAGGAGCGCGCATCATGCGCCCAATCGACAGCAGGATAACCATGGCCGATAGTCTCCCCATCCCTGATGCAGCTGTGCGGGATCCCAAATCCCTCCATATGGCGAGCCTCTGGATCGCCGAGGGCGGCCTCCACTGCAATGTGAAGATCGGCGTTTATGAGGGACGTCCCGATGTCACGGAATCCAAGGCCTGGGGCGTCATCATGGCGAGCATGGTGCGACTGGTCGCTGACGCCATGATCACCGACGGCAGGGCCGAAGGCCCCCCGGAGATCGTCGTCAATCAGATCTGGACGGCCTTCCACGAGGAACTGTCAAATCCCTCGCAGACGTCCTAGGCCTCCACCTTCGCCTTGTCGTAGACGAACTCCTCGCCGTCGAGATCGATCTTCGGCAGCTCGTCCTTCTCGTGCCAGTAGTCCTGTGTGTGCTGCCACTCGCGCCTGTCGCCGCGCCTGGGCAGCAGGTGCATGCCGCGCATGATGTAGCCCGGGTTGAAATCTTCCGGGTCGATCCATGTCGACAGCTTCATGTCCTTGAGGCTCGGCGGGATCGCGACCTCGACACGTTTCGCGCCGCTCTTCTTCATGTGTTTCAACAGGCGGACAATGAAGTCCGCCACAATGTCCACCCGCAGCGTCCAGCTCGCGCGGAAATACCCGAACACCCACGCCATATTGGGCACGCCCGTGAACATCATGCCGCGATAGGTCACCGTATCGCCAAACTTCAGCGGCTTGCCATTGATGTGGAAATCGATCTCGCCGAGCGGCTCGAGGTCAAATCCCGTCGCCGTGACGATGATATCCGCCTCCAGCTCCTGACCGGACTTCAGCAGGATGCCCTTCTCCGTGAAGCGCTCGATCTCGTCCGTCACCACGGAGGCCTTGCCCGATGCGATGCCCTGGAACAGGTCGCCGTCCGGAATGAAGGCAATGCGCTGACGCCACGGCCGGTAGGACGGCGTGAAATGCTTGTCGATGTCGTAGTCCTCGCCAAGGAACAGTTTCACAGCGGCCAGCAGTTCCGCCTTTACCGCTTCGGGTTCATTGCGCGAGCGGGTCGTGAATTCGTCCTGCATCTTCAGGATCTGCCGGCGGGTGATCTCGTGGATCCATTCCTCGTCGACCTGCAACGCACGCAGCTGTTCGGCGATGTCGATCGCATTGCGGCCCGGTATGAAATAGGTCGGCGAGCGCTGCAGCATCGTCACATGGGCCGTGTCGTTCGCCACCGCCGGCACCAGTGTCGCGGCCGTGGCGCCCGAGCCGATGACGACCATCCGCTTGCCCTTGTAGTCAAGATCCTCGGGCCAGGTCTGCGGGTGAACGATCTTGCCTTTGAAATTCTCCATCCCTGCCCACTCGGGCGTGTAACCCTTTGAATGCCGGTAATAGCCCTGGCACATCCACAGGAAGCCGCACGTCATCCTAAGCATCGCGCCGTCCGACTTGCGCTCGACCTGCAGCGTCCAGAGATTGTCCTTGCCCGACCATTCCGCCCGCTTGATCGTGTGGCCAAAGCGTATGTGCTTGCCGAGGTCGTTGTCGTCGATCACCTCGTTCATGTATTTCAGGATCTCGGAGGCCGCCGCGATCGGTGGGCCCACCCACGGCTTGAAGCGATAGCCGAACGTGTGCAGGTCGCTGTCTGAGCGGATGCCCGGATACTTGTGCGTGGTCCAGGTTCCACCGAACGTCTCCTGCGTCTCCAGAGCCACGAATTTAACGCCCGGCATTTGCGTCTTCAGATGATACGCCGCACCGACGCCCGAAATTCCCGCACCCACGATCAGGACGTCGAAATGCTCAGGCTTGGGGGAGGCTTTGGCTGCAGCGGCGCTCATGCGGTCGTTTCCCGATATCTGTTTCGATCATCACACCAGACAGCGTCTGAAAGCGCCATCCCCTGACAGAGGTCAAATGACATGGCTCAATTCGCGGAAGAATGCCGTGCTGCGGCATTCGCGAATTCGTACGCTGGCCAATCTGGCGCCTTCAAGTCTCCGCCGAAATGCGCGATCAATCCGGCCAGCGCGAGAGACGCAAATCTGGGAGCTGCCCATGTCCGAGTCCGCCGTTTATCCGGTCCCGCCCGATTTCGCCGCCAATGCGCTGGTCGATGCCGCGAAGTACGAGAGCATGTACGCCGCCTCGGTGGCCGACCCCGAAGCCTTCTGGCGCGAGCATGGCCAGCGCCTCCAGTGGATCAAGCCGTATACGAAGGTCAAAAACGTCAACTGGGATATCGCGAAGACCAACAACCCGGCCGACCTTCATGTGAAGTGGTTCGAGGACGGCACCCTCAACGTCTCCGCTAACTGCATCGACCGCCACCTGCCCCACAAGGCCGATGACATTGCCATCGTGTTCGAAGGCGACGATCCCTCCGTCTCGAAGAAGATCACCTATGGCGAGCTCCATGCCGAAGTCTGCCGCTTCGCCAACGTGCTCAAGCATCGCGGTGTCAGAAAGGGTGATCGCGTCACTATCTATCTGCCGATGATCCCGGAGGCGGCCTACGCCATGCTGGCCTGCGCCCGCATCGGCGCAATCCATTCCATCGTCTTCGGCGGCTTCTCGCCCGACGCCCTCGCTGGACGGCTCGACGATTGCGCATCGGTCTGCGTCATCACCGCCGACGAAGGCGTGCGTGGCGGCAAGCCCATCCCGCTCAAGGCCAATGTCGACGAAGCCATCCTGCGCCTGGGCAATCGCTCGCCCGTGAAGTCCGTGATCGTCATCAAGCACACCGGCGCAAGCTTACCCTTCGAGCCGGGCCGAGACGACTACTATTCGGTGCTCGCCAAGGACGTGCCCGACTTCTGTGCGCCCGAGGAAATGAGCGCCGAAGACCCGCTCTTCATCCTCTACACATCGGGCTCCACCGGAAAACCGAAGGGCGTTCTGCACACCACCGGCGGTTATCTCGTCTGGGCCTCGATGACCCACGAAATCGTCTTCGACTACAAGCCGGGGGAAGTCTTCTGGTGCACCGCCGACGTCGGCTGGGTCACGGGTCACTCCTACGTCGTCTACGGTCCGCTTGCGAACGGCGCCACTACACTGATGTTCGAAGGCATCCCGACCTACCCGGATGCGTCGCGCTTCTGGAAGACGATCGACAAGCACAACGTCGCGATCTTCTACACCGCACCCACGGCCTTGCGCGCCCTGATGGGCGCAGGCGATCATTTCGTCACAGGCTCGTCGCGCAAATCGCTGCGCCTCATAGGCTCGGTCGGCGAGCCCATCAACCCCGAAGCGTGGGAGTGGTATTACCGCGTCGTCGGCGAGCAGCGCTGTCCCATCGTCGACACGTGGTGGCAGACCGAAACTGGCGCCACGCTGATGACGCCGCTCCCGGGCGCCCATGCGCTGAAGCCCGGCTCTGCCGCAAAACCCTTCTTCTCGATCATCCCGCAACTCGTTGACGACAAGGGAACGGTCCTCGAAGGCGCGACCTCCGGCAATCTCTGCATCCTCGATTCTTGGCCCGGCCAGATGCGCACGGTCTACGGAGACCATGCGCGCTTCGTCGACACCTACTTTCGTACCTACCCCGGCAAGTATTTCACGGGCGATGGCTGCCGCCGCGACGCTGACGGCTACTACTGGATCACCGGCCGCGTCGACGATGTCATCAATGTATCCGGCCATCGCCTCGGCACCGCCGAAGTCGAGAGCGCACTCGTTGCGCATCCGAAAGTAGCCGAAGCCGCCGTCGTCGGTTACCCGCACCACATCAAGGGTCAGGGCATCTACGCCTATGTCTCGCTGATGGCCGGGGAAGCCCCCACAAATGATCAGGAAAGTGACGTCCTTCGCAAGGAACTCGTGTCCTGGGTGCGCAAGGAGATCGGCCCGATCGCGACGCCTGATGTCATACAGTTCGCCCCCGGACTGCCCAAGACACGGTCCGGCAAGATCATGCGGCGCATCCTGCGCAAGATCGCCGAGAACGACTTTTCCAACCTGGGTGATACATCAACTCTTGCTGACCCGGCCGTTGTCGACGACCTCGTCAAGAATCGGGCAAGCAAGTAGCCCTATGACAGGGGCATAGTGGCGCGCGAAAAAGGCATACTCGAGGACTGGAACGACGCACGGGGGTTCGGCTTCATCCGCCGCCCCACCGGCGCCGATAAGCTGTACGTGCACATCAAGTCGATCGGTAAA
>CANJXY010000016.1 GCA_947478925.1 Hyphomonadaceae bacterium
CAATGAGGTGCGTGAAACGTGCTTCCCAATCATCGAGGAAGGCGAAATCTTCGCGGAGGGAGGCGGCTTTTTCGGTTACGCTCATGCGCAGGGAGATGGCCCGACGGAGCGCAGAGAGCAAGTGGCCTGCTCGGGTGAACCGGCTACCTGGTACTCGGGTGATCCTAACCGCGCTGGCGCGAGTGGATCTAGGCCATACTGGCGCGGCCAGGGCGGTTGACGCCGCTCTTGACCACGCTGGCGATGCACGCGTCTTCATACCCGCCCATGTTCTCGCAGGGGATGCCGGGGCGGGTGCATAGACTTTCGGCGTTGCGTCGTGGGCTGACGTAGATCGTCTCCACGTGAGCATGGCGGTCGTAGGTGAAGACACCCTGAAGGAGCGGTCGGGATTGAGCGGAAGCGGCGGCTTCACCATGGCGGCAAGATAACACGGTGCCGCGACAGCCCGTGTCGGCAGTGTGCAATTGCCAGCGACCTCAGTTTCTTGCTGGACGCCAGAGCGGTCCGACGGCCAGAAAAAGCACCGCTACGTTGAAAGCCGCGTTGGACGGATTGACGGACGTGAGTGATCCTGCGCTGTCGAGCACAAACCAGGACAGAATGCCTGCCAGCACGGTTCGGCGCACTGCTTCAGGTGCAGCGTCGTAAACCCAGGTCGACAGGCACCAGATCGTGACGCCCCAGCCCATCAAAAATCCGCCGGTCAGAGCCGACAAGAACCGGGTGTCGGGAGAGTCGTAGATTGTGGCGCCGTCGAGAGGCCAGCTCAGGAGATCGAGCGTGAAGCGCGCTGGTTCGAGGGTCGGTGCCATGGTCCCCAGAAAGAAAACCGGACCGAATGATCCGATGACGACGGCTGTGAACTTGAGCCACAGCTTGTGGAGTCGACGCGACATCGCTTGCTTTCCTCTTGAGGGGTGGCGCAAGCGTAGAGAAAGCGGGGGCGGCCAAGCAATTACTTGAGAGGTAAGTTCGCCAAAACAAAACCGCCCCGGTGTGAACCGGGGCGGCTGTTTCAGATCGGCAAGACGAGCCTATTTCGCCAGCGTCGTGACGCAGCCCGCGATGGAGCGGTTCTTGTCGCCGTTGAGGCGGAGGCCGTAGCGGGCGAGGCAGAAAGCGTGCTCGTAGCGGGTGGCTGTGGCGGAGACGCAGCCGAACATTTCGATCTGCGCCGCTTCAAGGCAGCTGAGCGTGGTTGGATCTTTCATCGTTGCAGTCACCTGCTCGGCGTTCGACTTGTCAGCGTCGATCGTGTGCATGGCAGCCAGTGTCATCATGCGATTGGCGGTGCCCTTGAGGTTGGGATCAACCTCAAGCGTGGTCGGCGCGACGGAGACCGGGGAGACGGACGAGAAGGCTTTGCCCGGTGCGCTGACGGCGATGACCGAAACCTTGTCCCAGAGCGAATTGGCGGCATCCGGCGAGGTGGCGACGGAGGCCAGCATCGCGTTGAGGTCGGGACCGGAGAAGAGCTTCTGCACCGCCTCAGTCACCGGCTTGTTGGCTTTGGCTGCGACGCGGAGCGAACCGAGCGCAGTTTCGTTTTCCTTGGCGTTCAGGCGCTTCTTGGCCCAGCCGAAGTTCTGCATCGTGTAGGATTGCTCTTTCACGAAGGCGCCGGCGCTGGAGATGCGGCTCTTGTCGCGCGAGGTTGCGGCGAGAACAGTCTGCAGCGCGTCCTTGCCGCCGCCAAGGCTGCCTGCATAGCCGAGGTCGCGCTCGAGGCCGAGCATCAGGCGCTCGCGGCCGTAGTAATTGTCGATGTCGCGCACGCCCTTCACGAACTCCGGGTTCTGGGCGGCGAGGATTGCCGAGTAGGAGAGCCAGGACGAGGACAGCTGGTCCACGTTCGGAGCAGCGAAGGTTTCCAGCGCGTTGTCGACTTCAGCGGCGTTGCTGAGCTCGTTAACCATGATGTTCGAGACCTGCCCCTGATAGTCGGCATAGGCAGCAGCCGCTTTTGGCAGGATGCGTGCAGGAGCGGCCGGAGCCGCTGCGTCGGGTGCCTGGGACATGGCGACGGGAGTCCCCAACGCAAGGACTAGGGCGACAGCGTAGAACTTGGTGCGGTTACGCAATGGAACCTCCGACTTTATCGCTTGTATCGCGGGAACTGTCTGAACCTATCAGAAGCGGCCCGCAATGTGCTTTCAATTTCAGAATGTCGCCGCATTCGTTGATGCGCGGTTAGGATGCTCGATGGAACTGCAAGCTTCAAGCAGGCATTTTGACTCGGGGAGTGTCAAATGACACTTCCCAAGGCTTTGTGGCTTGGACTTTCTGCAGTTGCCGCGTTCTGGGCCTTTGCTCTGGGCGTGCCAATATGGCTCAGCTCGATGACGTTTGCCTGTTCCATCGCGCCTCCGCTCGTTGGCACATTCATGCGCGGATCGACGTCGGCAGCCCAGGCGGTCGAAGTTGAATCGGCTCTCTGGATTGCATTTGCGACGGCCGGCGCGGCGAGCACCGGCGGAGCGACTTCGATTATCGTGATCTTCGGCGTCGCGATCGCGGTTGCTTGGATGTCCGGCCGCGCGCGCCTGACCATCGAGATTGCTGGATTTGCACTTGGCGGCGTGCTGATCGCGCTGATTGCAGGATCGAATGGCGGGTGGATCCTTCGCCCCGACGCGACTATTCTGTCGACCGCGTATGGCCTGAGCGGTCTTGCAATGATCGCTGTGCTGGCTGGAACTGCGGTGATGCAGGCGCCGGTCATTGCGCGGCAGAAATCTTCGACGTCAACTGACCGCGCCAAAGAAGCGGAAGCACGGCTGAGGCAGCTCGAGATCGACCTGCGGAAAGCAGCGGCTGCGGCGGACGATGCGAAAGCGAAAGCCAATGAAGCGCGCACGCAGCTCGAAGCGCGCACGACATTCTTTGCGCAGACGAGCCATGAGCTGCGCACGCCGCTGAATGCTATCGTTGGGTTTGCAGAAATGATGCGCGGCGGAATATTCGGTCCGCTATCGGAACGCTATCAGGAATATGCAGAGCTTATTCATGAAGGCGGGAGAAATCTCACGCTTATTGTTGATGACGTGCTGGATCTCGCGCGGCTGGAAGCGGGCAAGTATGACATCTATGCGGAACCGGTGAGCCTGACCGATCTTGCGGACGAAGCTGTTCATTTCATGGGCGATGAGGCGGCGCGGAAGTCGATCAAGCTGAGTCGTGTGAGTCAGGACGACGCCGAAGCGTTCGCCGACTCGAAGGCCGTGCGGCAGATCGCCCTCAACCTGATATCGAATGCGCTGAAATTCACGCCCGCAGGGGGGGCTGTCGATGTCATTGCGGAAGAAGTTCCTGGCGGGTCGATGCTGATCGTTTCTGATTCAGGCGTAGGGATCAGTCCCGAGGAGCTCCTGAAACTGTCGCGCGCGTTCGAGCAGGGCGAGGCCGGAAAGAAGCAGAAAGGCGCTGGACTGGGACTTTCGGTAGTGCGGGCGTTCGCGGAACTTCATGGCGGACGGCTCGACATCCAGAGCCGCGAAGGGGGTGGTTCGCGGATCGGCGTCTTCTTCCCCGCAGAGGCGAGCAACCCAGCGCCGGGCTAGCTGCAGCGGCTGTTCACCTGTCGAATACGGTCGGCAGGGAATGATTGGGTCGTAATCTCCATAAACACCATCTCCACAAGTCGATATCCCGCTGCTAGAACAATAGCGGCAGGGGGCGGCCCGGAGGGGCGGCCATGACGGATGTTTACGTGGCGTACGCTCGCGAAGACCGCGACCGCCTGCGCTTGATAACTGAAATGCTCAGATTTGAGGGCTGGGACCTCTGGATGGATCCGTTTGATCTGTCCGATGAGCCATCGCCTGTGGCGGAGCTGAAGCTGGCTTCCGCCCGAGTGATTCTCGCGTTTTGGTCCGATCGTTCGCGGACGTCGGAGGTTGTCCGGTCAGAAGCCGCGACCGGGCTCTACAAGAACAAGTTGATGCAGTTGCGGATCGATAGTGGCGCGCCGCCGCGTCCGTTCGACCAGGTCGAGTCGCTGGACTTCGCGCACTGGCGCGGGGATATCGACGATCCGATCTGGCGCCGGCTGATCGCGGGGCTGAAGCATCATGCGGGCGAACCTGCCGGAACACGCGTCTTGCCGAACACGACTCGCAATGTGATGGCGCCGCCGCTGTCCATGCCGTCCATGCAGCCGCCCTCCCAGACGCAGCCGCGTCAGAACATGGAGCCCCCGCCGTCGCGACCACAGCAGGTCTACCCGCCGCCGCAACCGGTGTTCCAGGCCGCGCCGCCGGCCGCACCCGTTTATCAGATGCCGCCCGTGCCGCCGCCGGTCTATCAGATGCCGCAGCAGCCTCCGGCGTATCAAGCGCTACCGCAACAGCCGCAATATCAACCGCAGCCGCCTGCGCCGCCGCCGACGTATCAGATGGCTGCGCAGCCGATTCAGCGGGCGCCGGCATACGATGTGCCACCTGTCCCACTGCCCCTCCCGCCGCTGGTCCCGCCGCAGGAGCCGCCATGGCGCCGGTCTGGTGGCGCGGCCGAGTTTGCGGAGGCCCGGAGCGGGTCGGGCAGGTCGGGCGGCGCGATCGGCTATACCGAGACGAAGCGCGGCGGAACGGCGTGGGGCCCTCTTGCGGCAGCCGCGATCCTGATCGTGTCGGGCGTCGGCCTGTGGTTCGGCGATCCGTTCGGCTGGCGCACAAGCGCGGGGCCAGCTGAATCCGAGCCGATCGCAATGGCGGCGCGCACGGTGAGCGATGCGCCTGTCGCCAATGGCGAACCGGTGACGACCGTGTTCGAGGATTCCGAAGAGTCGAACTCCAACTGGACGCGCGTGAACCGCAAGAGCCCGGATGCCTTGCGCGACTATGTGACGGAGTATCCGCGCGCAAGCACGGCGGAAACGGCGCGTTCGCTGTTACGCGTGATGGATGCGCAGGCGTGGGTGACGGCAGTGACGGCCGACAACGACGCTGCGTATCAGGCCTACCTCAAACGTTTCCCCGCCGATGGCGTGATGCCGGGCGCGATGGCGGTCTCTGCGCGCGACAGGCTTGCCTCGCTCGGCAATGAGCGGCGGCAGGCGATCGAGGAAATCCAGCGCGGGCTCACTGCGCTCGATCTTTATGGCGGACCGGTCGATGGCAAAGGAGGCGGCACCACGGCGCAGGCCGTGACCAAGTTCGCGAGCGCAAATCGTCGCTCGGCGCCGTCGCTGTTAACGTCATCCCCGCGCGAGCTGCGCATGTTCGCGGAAGCCGTACGACGGGCGGGATCGCGTGAGATTGCGAGTGTGGAAGTTGCGGCGGCCAGCGAAGCCGATCTGCTGCGCGTGGCCCAAGCGCAGGCAAAGGCGAAAGCCGCAAGCCTCGCGGTCGCGACAGTTCCGGCAGGTAACGCGGACTCCCTCGCTATGACCCAGCAGCAGCGCATCGCAGAAGTGCAGGCGTGGAATGCGGCCGAACAGGCGGGCACGCCCGCTGCGTTCCAGGCTTATCTGGCGGCCTGGCCGAGCGGCCCGAACGTGGCGGCGGCACGAGCCGCGATCGCCAAGCCGCCAAGGGCCGCGCCCTATAGTCTCGATCTGCTCTCCGCCGATGTGCGGACCGTAGTGGACGCGGCGCGCAGGGCGCAGGCGATAGCCAACCAGAAAGCAGCGGCCGCGCGGCAGGCTGCAGCGGCGGCCGATGCGCTGACCAATGCGGGCTCGATCACCGGGGCCAACGGCGACCGCTATGTCGCGCAGATCGCCAATGGCGCGCCGAACGGCGTAGGGTTGCGGGTTCGCGGTGCCGGTGCAAATTCGGGCGACCGCTATCGCGGCGAGTTGCGCAACGGGCAGAGCGTGGGCGTTGGTGTCTACGAATTCTCTGACAATCCGGGCAATGCCGGGTCACGGGCGCAGCGCTATGAGGGCGAACACTCAGGCGATGCGGCGAGCGGCTATGGTGTCTTTTACTGGCGCAGCGGCGATAGCCTCGCGGGCAGTGGCGCAGGCGGCGGCGGACAGGCGCGCGGCGTGCTGAGCTATGACAACGGGCAACGCTATGAAGGCGACATGATCAATGGCCAGCGCGATGGCGTAGGTGTTTTCTGGGCGAGCGACGGAAGTGTCATGCAGGCGGGCCGCTGGGCGAAAGATGCGATGGCCGAGCCGATGAAAGCGCCTGCCCCATAGCTTAAACGGCCGCTTTGACCGGCCTGTGGGGTTCCGGACGCGCTGGTTTGGACGCGGGTGGAAGTTCAAGGGGTCGTGGGCAAGGCATGAGCGATGGCCGAGCAGGCCAGATCCCTCAAGGTGTTCGTCTCGTATTCGCGAGCGGACGAGGGCTTGGCGGACCAGCTGATTCTGGCGTTGGAGGACAAGGGATTCAATCCCATCCTCGACCGCCGCGACATCAGCGGCGAAGCCCTAATTGCTGAGCGGCAGGCTGAGCAGCGGGTTTCCGTTGGGGCCTGAGAACCCGACCATGCTGGAGAGCCGCGAGACGTCCTGCGTCATGATCGTGCCGAACAGGCGCGTCTTCGTGCCTTCCGGCAAGCCCTTCATCTTCATCAGAATTGTCTGGCCGAGCTGGCAGAAATTGACGTTGTTCAGGACGTTCGATTGCGCGTCATAACCGCTGTTCTGCGCGGCGCCGGCAGCCTGCATCAGGCTCATTATCTGCGGATCACCCATCATCGAGAAGAAGGTGGACTGGATCGCGTTGATGTCATTGGCGGTCATGGTGGTGGAGACGGTGGGCCCCCGGCGACCAGCGACGGCGAGTTCCACGAAGGAGCGGTTGGCGCGCATGCCGAGATGATAGGCAGGGCCATCGTATCGCGTGACACGCTCGAAGAAGGCGGGGCCTTGAGCGATTTGTTGGAATCTTTGGCCGGTGCAGCCGCCAATCTCCGCTTCCATCACTTTCAGGGCGTCGCCAATTATAGTGACGCCCTCGTCGAAACCACGCGCGCCGGTGCGGCCGATGGCGGGCATCTGTCCCGGCACGAAGGTGACTGACCATAGGTTCAGCGAGCGATATAGGTCGTCGCGGTCGCCGCCGGACATCGCGCTGTCGGCGAGTGTGTCGAGCAGGCGGTCGTGTTCGCGCGGGAAGTTGGCGGCGAGGCTGGTCATGAAAGCCCGACCGTCTGAGTCGGGGAAGGCTTCGGTGGCCAGTGCGGTGCGGGCGTCATCGCGGTCGAGGCCGGCGATGACCTGTTCGATCGGACGGGCGCCGCCCGAGAAGACGGAACCGAGTGAAGGCATTACGATGGCGGCGCCTGCAGCCAGGACGACGACGCCAGCCGCCAGAGCGATGAACTTGAGATCGATAGCATCGGGGTTGGCGACAATGGTGCGGACGGCGCCGAGACCGGGCGCGGACATCAGGCTGTCTTGGGATGGACCGTCGAAATCGACACGAGGGCGGGCCGGCGGCGGGTCGCTCGCGCTGCGTTTTCCGAATGCCATTGCTTCCCCCAAGAGGCAGCGCCTGGGCGAAAGCTAGCAGGCTCTCATTTCGGGGCGGTTAGTCGCGACCCGTGAAGTTTCACGGATCGCGAAAGGAATCACGCCTCAGTAGTAGTTCTGGATCGAGGCGCCGTCATAATCGCGCAGATCGTCGAAGCGGCCGGCCTTCACTTTTGACGCCCATTCCGGATCCTGCAGCAGGGCGCGGCCCACGGCTACGAGGTCGAACTCGCCACGGTCGAGACGCTCGAGCGTTTCATCGAGCTTGCCGGCAGCCGAGCCTTCGCCGCGGAAGGATGCGGTGAACTCCGATGACAGGCCGACAGACCCGACGCTGATGGTGGGGATGCCGGTGAGCTTCTTGATCCAGCCCGCGAGGTTGAGGCCGTTCGGGCCGTCGATCTCAGGGAATTCGGGTTCGAGGATGCGGCGCTGCGAGCAGTGAATGGCGTCGACGCCGGCGTCGACCAGAACCCGCGCCCAGGCCTCAAGATCTTTCGGGTTGGTCGCGAGCTTGGCGTTGTAGTCGACCGACTTCCACTGCGAGATGCGGATGATCATCGGCAGGTCGCCGATAGCGTCGCGGCAGCGGCGGATCGCTTCGGCTGCAAACTCGGAACGCTGGACCAGCGAGGTGCCGCCGAAGCGGTCGGTGCGCTGGTTGGTGACGGCCCAGAAGAACTCGTCGATCAGGTAGGCGTGCGCGCCGTGCAGTTCGATCACGTCAAAGCCAAGACGCTTGGCGTCGGCGGCAGCGTCGGCATAGGCCTGCGCCATGTCGATGACTTCAGCTTCGGTCGGTTCATCGGCGATCTTCTTGCCGGTGAGCGTGATACCTGATGGGCCGTCGGACGGTGCATCCGGGAAGTGGCCGGTGCCGGGCTTGCGGCTCATGCCCTGGTGCCAGATCTGCGGACCCATTTTTCCACCGGCGGCGTGGACGGCGTCGATCACCTTCTTCCAGCCATCGAGCGCCTTGTTACCCCAGAAAAGCGGGATCGCGGCGTCGTTCGAGGCGCCCTTGCGGCGGGTGAGCGTGCCTTCAGATAGAATAAGGCCGACATCGGCGGCGGCGCGGCGCTGATAATAGGCAACGTTTTCGTCGGTGGGATAAGCGTCCGGGGAGCGCGAGCGCGTCATCGGAGCCATGACGATGCGGTTCTTGAGTTCCACCCCGCGCAGGGTGAACGGGCGAAAGAGTGGCGAAACGTCGGTCATGCAATAGGCTCCGTGAGCGGTTGCTCGCATGTCGGATGGCTGGAGCCGTTCGTCAATGCAGTTCGGCTAAGCAGTCGCTTGCGGCGTACTGGCGCGGCTACCGTCGAGGAAGACGGCCACGACAGTCAGGACGAGGTAGATTGCAAGCGCATTTGGGCCGAAGCTGTGCAGGTTATCGGACACTTCGGCCGGCATCAGGGCGGCGATGATTTGCACCGCGACCAGCAGGGAGAGGAAGGCGGCGGCTGGCCAGGCGTTGAGCCCCGCTCGTATGCGCTGGGCCGCCCAGAACATGCCGGCGACACCGAGAAGGCCGATCTCCACCGCCTGCTCCACCACCGGTAGGTTCCACAGGGAAAGGCCCACCTTCGGTCCATCGGGATAGAGAAGGAGGTCGGGGCGGTGGACGAGAAGGTCGGCCAGCCAGTGTGAAAAAACGACGAGACCGATCACGACAGCGACGCGCATCGGCAGCCGGAGCAGCGCTTTTGCCAGTAGCCCAGCAATCACCGACCAGGCAAGTGCGGCGGGGAGCGAGTGCGTCCACGGCATATGTTCGAGGACAAGCGGGCTGCCTGGCAACGAGGGATCGGAGCTACCCCGCTCGACACCTCCGATGATAAGTGCGGACCATCCGATGTCGACGAGCTGTGCGCCGGCGACGAGCGTCCACATTGGTGCGCGGGGTTCAGCGGCCTTTGCCGCAAGGGCCGCAGCGTAGTGTCCAGCAAACATGAGCGTCTCCCCGCTGCGCGCACGATAGGCCCGACAGCGGGTTCAGCAAGTCGCAAAGCGATCTAATGAGCCGCTGGCGCGAACAGCATCACGACCAGCGGCGCGGTCAAGATAATGACCGCCATCAGGATAGTCCGCTTGTCGGTATGTTGAGAACGCGCATCATGTCGGACCGCGTGGGCCCGCATGACTGCTTACATTCGATGGCAGCAAGACGTGCGAGCATCCAATGCCGATGATGAGGGAGGATGGGATGGCGCAATTACCGTTGGTGGGCGGGTGCATGTGCGGTTTGCTGCGCTATGAAGTGGGAACCGCGCCGTTGATGATCTATAACTGCCACTGCACGAACTGCCAGAAGATTGGCGGTGCGGCTTTCAATACGTCCATGATCGTCACAGAAGCGTCGCTGCGCTTCACGCAGGGCGAGCCGGCGCTCGTGGAATGGGTAGCGGATAGCGGGTCGACGCGGTGCGGCCTGTTCTGCGGCGCGTGCGGCAGTCGGATCGTGAACGGGGGCAAGCCATCCACCGGCGTGTTCAGCCTGCGCGCCGGGACGCTCGATGACACAAGCTGGGTGCAGCCCGTCGGCGACACCTACACGCGCAGCGCGCAGCCATGGGTGCACTTCGTCGATGGCGGCCTTCAGGCCGAAACACTGCCGCCGGACTTTTCTCCTTTCGTCGCGGCGTTCAGGGCGCAGGGGCGGTTCTAGCTCTCGTCCTCGTTGCGATCACGCTTAGCGCCGTCGAGCTTGCGGACTGTGGCGGCCTTCTCGATCTCGCTGCGCTGCTTCTCGCCCTTGGTGCGGCCGAACATCAGGCGCTGGGCGGCGGAGTCCGCTTCCTTTTGCTCGCGCGCCTTGCGCTTGCGACGGTCCTTCAGGTTGATGATGTCAGCCATCGGAAGCGCCCCTGCCTCTTGCGTACTATCATCTTGCCAGCGTTGACGCGGCAATCAACCCGCTCAATGCATCGAAGGGTTAACGGCTGCGGCCTGTTGGAACAACGCGACCGGCAACGGCGCGAATCCATTCGGCTGTTGGCTTTTCGAAGAAGCGCATCGATGCGATCGAGGCGATTGCCGTGGCGCCCAGGACGATGGCCATTAGGATCAGTTCGGCAGCGATACTTGTCCCGAGGAACGTAAGGACGACCTGTGACGCGATCACGATAATGATCGGGTGCAGCAGATAAGCGGAATAGCTGGCGTCGCCGAGCCGCGTGGGGACGGTCTCCGGGGCGCGAGCGCGGTAGAGGTCCTGCGCGGAAGCGGCGAAGACGAGAAGGCAGGCGGGCAGTCCGTAACGCAGGATAGACGGCTGACCCAGGGGGATGATGGCCGGAAGGGTGGCAAAGCCCGCAAGGCCCGCGAGCGCGAACGGCCAGACGGAGTTTGCGCGCACCCACGCGATAACGGCCGGATGGCGCAGGGCGTGAGCCAGGACGCAACCGGCGGCGAATTCGAACAGGATCGGGTTAGAATAGAAATTTGCGATAAGACTTTGATCCGGTAGATTTGTGACCGCGAGATTGGCAGCAAGCCAGACAAGAGAGATCAAAGCGACGACGCCCGGTAGACGATAGCCGCGGCGAAGCATCAGCGAGATTGCGAACATCGCGTAGAACATCATCTCGTAGTTCAGCGTCCAGCCGACGCCAAGGATGGGATAGGCCTGCCCGCTTGCATCGGCGTGCGGCACGAAGAACAGGCTGGCGAGAATGGCATCCGGCGTCAGCGCGGCTTGCGAAAACAGCCATGGCCGGATGGCCGCCAGCGCGATGACGACGCATGTGGCGAGCCAGTAGAGTGGGACGATGCGCGCGATGCGCTTGGTCACGAACCAGGTTGAGGTTTCGTCGTCGCGCGTGGTGTGCACCATGACGAAGCCGGAGATAACGAAGAACAGGTCGACGCCACCGGACGGCAGGTCGAGATAGGAGCGGCCAAGCGGGTCGGCCGGATGCAGGAAGCGGATCAGACAGTGGTAGGCGACGACCGCGTAGGCAGCGAGGGCGCGCAGGTTCTGGATGTTATTCAGCACGCCGATGGATTCCCTAGCTCAGGCCGCGGACCAGCGGCCATGAACCAACGCAAGGCGATGCAGGAACGCTGCCATGCGCAGAAGCGTCGTGCGAGTGTTAATGCGCTGCGGCTGGCGCGTGCTGCACCGCTGCTTCTTCGGTCTTGGGGATCATCGAAAAGGCGTGTGCGGCGCGGAAGTCGCCCAGCTCGAAGGTGATCTGCTTCGGTGTCTGTTCTTTCGCGCGGGCGGCGGGATTGAGGTTAACCTGCACGGCTTCGCGCGGATCGAGCTGTTCGAGGCCGTCGATTGCCGAAGCGTTGAACGTGAAGAGCCAGATCAGGTTTCCGACCTCATCTTTGGCGGACATGACCTTGCCGGCCCATTCGACGCGCGACACAGAGCGCGGCGCAGCGGCAAGCTTGGCGCTGGCGCCAGAGAGTGAACCGAGCCAGGGCTCGGGTAGCTTTTCTGGGTCGCGAAACATCAGTTGCGCCGAGGCGGGCGTCACGCCAGCAGCCGGCATGGCGACGACGAGGCGCGTCCGGTCGGGCTGGCCCGGCACGCGGCGCAGGCCGAATATAAGTCCGCTGGTTTTGTCGGTCTGGCTGACGGCCCAGTGATCGAACTCGGAGCGCGAGGCGCCCCAGGTGGAATGGGTGGCGGGATATTCGAGGTAGGTGATTTTGGTGAACTGGCGATAGCTGTTGCGGACCGTAGCGGAGACTGACACGACTTCCGGATGACCACAGCCGAGGGACTTGGCGTGTTCGGAGACCTGCACACGGAGACGATTCATCTCGGCGGGGTTGGTCTTCGCGCGGAGCAGCTCGCCTTCGGCCTGATAAAGGCCGGACCGGAGGGCGAGGCGCTCGCCTTCGGAGAACAAATGACAGGTTTCGTCTGCCGCGCTGATGGCGACGCGTTCCAGCCAGGTGCGGCGCACCGCGGCGGGATCCGCAAAGGCGGGTGCGGCCGCGAGCAGGAGTGTCGAAGCGAGGAGACGAGCGAACATCGGCCAACGCTAGGGCGAGCCGATTTAGGATATGTTACGGGCGCTGCGCGGCCTCCTCGCGGAGCTCTTTGGCAACTGAAATCAGACCGCAGATGAGCAGGCCGACGATGATGGCGAGCACATAAACGCCGATGCGCTCGGCCTCCGGTGTCGGCTGGTTGACGATGAAACTGGCAGTCTCGAGCGTCATGCTTGCCCAACATGTTAACGCGGTTCTTCCAAAAATCGTGCAAAGCGGGCGCCAGCCGGCGGATTTGTGGTAAATGGCCTGATGGCTCGCGAGATTCCTGCCCACCTCTGGGTTTCGGCCCTGTTGCGCCGCGCCTCCCTCGCGGGCGCGTTCGCAACGATTGTCCATCGCGGGGACGAGGAACGGGGCGATGTCCTGGTGAAGGTCACGCGGGCACGGGGCGAGGCGCGGCTCTATGCCCCCGCGTTCAACCCGGAAGGGCCGACCGAGTTCGAGCGGTTGGCGGCGGAAGACGAACCTGGGGCCGACGCGCTGATCGCCAAGCGGCTAAAGAGCGATCGCGACCTCTGGGTCGTGGAGATCGAGGACCGCGACGGGCGGCACTTTCTGACGGAGAAGGTGCGCAAGCCTTAGCCTTGCTCAGCGTTCCAGCGACGCATTAGGCGCGGCGGCCGGGACCTCAGCGGCGCGGCGAGATTTCACATAGACGAGGCTGCAGCGATTGTTTGGATCGGCGTGGATGCGCACTGGCTGGCTGCCCAACGTGGCGCCACTGGAATCCTTGAACACGGCCTCGGTCGGAAAGGTGTCGGGCGGTAGCGTCGTGTAGTCGATGTGGGCCGGCAGGTTGTCCCAATAGCGCGTGTCGGCCTCCGGTGCGGTCGACTCTGCGACCAGCAGCGCGCCGACGCCGAGGATCGCAAGACCCGCAGCCCACGCCAAAGCCTCGTCAGAGTCGTCATCACCCTCGTCGCTGTCTTTGTGATGGTGACGGCGGTTGTGGTCGTAATCGTCGTCGTCCGGCGCGTTCCAAGACGCGACGTCGAGCGCGACATCGGCAAGTTGCAGGGAGACGGCGCCCACGATTGTCGCGCCATCCTTGAACTCAGCCTTACCGGCAAGGATCTTATCGACCTGCCGTCCGCCGCGCGTGGTGGCTTGCCAGTAGAGGTCTTCGCCGAAGTTTGCACGGTAGGGCACGCCGCGTGCCATGAAGGTGACGCTGGCCTCGGGCACCGGGTCAGGCGCAATGTAGGCGAGCGATTCGCCATAATCGCCCTCGCCGACCTTCTTCGGTGAGAGGCCCATGTCCGCGATGGCGAGCGTGCGGTCGCCCGAGGCAGGGACGAAGATGCCGGCGCGCGATTGCGTGGCGCGGCTGTAGAAGTCGCGTGCGAGAGCGGTGTTACCTTCGCATTGCGAGGCCCAACCAGAGAGCACGTCGAGCACAGCGAAGTCTGACTGGTAGCGCTGGTCTTCGGCGAAAGCGTCCTGCAGCTGGCCGCCCTGGAAGACGGCGCGGGCGTTACCGTAGTCGCCTTGAGCGAGATAGATCAGGCCGCGATAGTAGAAGGCCATCGCGCGTTCATAGGCCTCGCCCTTGAACTCCTTCGAGCGTTCAGGCGTAAAATTCGAGCGCGCCTTTTTGGCTCTCGGATTGTCGGCGTAGATCGTCTCGATATGGTTGAGCGCGTCGTCGAACGAGGCGGCGGCGATGGCGTAGTCACCCGCTTCAAAAGCGGCAAGGCCCGCGCGTTCCTGATTGAGTACGCGGTTGCGCTGGCCGCCTATGAGAACCGACGCGTAGAGGTGATGCGTGCCATCCGGCTTGTCGGCCAGCCACGCATCCATCTTGCCGGGAGCGACATGAACCGTGTCGTCAAGTGTTCCGCAGGCGGCAAGCCCGACGGCTGCCGCTGCGGTCAGTAGACCAAGCCGGAAGCGCGGCTGCGCCATTGCGCGTCCCCGCCCAAGCTATCTGTAGATGACGTCGTCAGCGCCGGCGCGCGCGACCTGATACATGCCGGTCCAGACGATCTCGCTGGTTTCGACGTTCACCATCTCGAACGTCACCTGATTATACCGCTGGATCAGGCCCTGGCTCGGCTGGATCTGCTCGGTCGACGTAAGGCGGCCACGCAGACGATAGTCGACGCCAAGCTGGGCCTTGGCCTGTGCCAGCGTTCCGGCATCGGTGACGCCGTTGCGTTTCATGTCGCGCTCATCGGCGACCATGTCGAAGGATTCGCGCGAGACAAAGCGCATGCGGCCGCCAGCGGCGCGTTGCAGGTTCACACGCAGATTGTCGACAATGATGTTGGTGTTGATGCGCTGGGCGCTCTCATTCCGGAAGTATTCCGCATCGAGAATAATCCGCGGTGGCGCTGGCTGGCCCGCGATCGACGGGTCGACCAGCATGTCGTGCATCATGCGGTCGGCCATCACCACAATGTCCTGGCCTTCGATCCCGACGCCCTGAACCGGGCCGGGCTGGCTGGGGTCGAGGGTCACGGTCTGCATGCCCGATGCGTAGGGCGCCGGTTCGGAGGCGCAGGCCGTTGCGAGCGCCGCCAGACCAATACAGGCGATGAGTTTAGGTGACATGTTGTGTGTCCCGTGAGCGAATAGTCCCGGATCAAGGAGGCGTCTTTCCACCTGAACGGCCCCTGAACGGGAGGGACCAGGTCTCGATTTTCAGTAGATTGTCCGGTCAGGCGCCGGGCGGCGGCGCGGTGGCGGAAAGGCTGGGCCGGGCGCTTATGGAGGAAAGCCAGGCGCGCAGAGTGGGTGCTTCGGCGTCCCAGGCGAGATCGCCGAGCCGGAAGTCGACATAGGCCAATGCGCAGGCAAGCGAAATGTCGCCGATATCGGGCTGCTCGCGCGTGGGGATGAGGGTACTGAAATGGGCGACCGAGCGGCGGATGGCGGATGTCCAGCGCATGAGCCATTCCGGGGAGCGTTGCTGGTCCGGGCGCTTGCGTTCCATCACGATGGCGAAAGCCGCGTCCATTATGCCGTCTGCCAACGCTTCGCGGGTCAAGGCATCGATACGGGCGGCGGGGTTGGTGGGGAACAGGCGCGGGGTGTCAGACAGGCTGTCGAGCCAGGCGCAGATTACTGGGCTATCGACGATGCACTGCCCATTGTCGAGCACTAGCGCCGGCACTTTGCCCAACGGGTTGGCGGCCTGCAGCTCCGGCGGGTTCGACAGGGGTGAGGTGGTGACAATCTCCAGTCGCCCCTCAATCCCCTTCTCGATCGCCAGTGCGCGACATTTGCGAGCATAGGGGGAGGTGGGCGAGTAGAAGAGTTTCATAGGGCGATTTCCTGCGGAAGTGGGGGGATTTATAGCGCGGTTCCCTGCGCCCGCCACCCGGTGTGGACCTTTCCAGCGCACCTCTGTAATAGCCCGCCCATGACCCTTTCCCCCGAAGCAGAAGCCGCGCGCAGGCGGACGTTTGCGATCATCGCGCACCCCGACGCCGGCAAGACGACGCTGACGGAAAACCTGTTGCTGGCAGGCGGCGCTATCCGTGCCGCTGGCGCGGTGAAGGCGCGCGGCGAGCGTCGTCGGACCATGTCGGACTGGATGAAGATCGAGCGCGATCGCGGCATTTCGGTTTCAGCGTCGGTGATGACGTTCGAATACAACGGCAACATCTTCAACCTGCTCGACACGCCGGGTCACGAGGATTTCTCAGAAGACACCTATCGCACGCTGACGGCGGCGGACTCGGCCATCATGGTGCTGGACGCTGCGAAGGGCATCGAGCCGCAGACGCTGAAATTGTTCGAGGTGTGCCGGCTACGCGACATTCCGATCATCACCTATATCAATAAAATGGACCGCGAGGCGCAGGATCCGTTCGCGCTGCTCGACGAGATCGAGCAGAAGCTAGCGATGTCGGCCGCGCCGCTCTACTGGCCGCAAGGCTCGGGCGATCGACTGCGAGGCATGAAGGATCTGCGCACAGGTGAGTTCGTGACCTACCAGCGGATCATCGCACATGACGGCTCTGTCGAGTTCAAGACGGAGCGTGTCCGTAGGGACCGCTTTGACGAGATGATGGACGCGGGCGAACAGGCCCAGCTCGAGGAGCAGGCCGAGATGGCGGCGGGCGTTTGCAAGCCATACGATCACCAGTCCTATCGAGAAGGGCACATGACGCCTGTCGTGTTCGGCTCCGCGCTGCGCCATTTCGGCGTCAAGGAATTACTCGACACAATCGATATCGAAGCGCCGCCACCGCGCGTGCAGAAGGCGAAGATCAAGGGGCAGGCGGCGGAGGTCGGGCCGGACAGCAAGGAAGTCACCGGCTTCGTGTTCAAGATCCAGGCAAACATGGATCCCAATCACCGCGACCGCATCGCGTTCTTCCGCATGGTGTCGGGCCGGTTCCAGCGCGGCATGCGCCTGAAGACGCCGTCGGGCAAGCAGATCGGCATCACCTCACCTGTGATGTTCATGGCGCAGGATCGCGAGATTGCGGACGAGGCTTTCGGTGGTGACGTGATCGGTATTCCCAACCACGGCCAGCTGCGTGTTGGCGATGCGCTAAGTGAGACGGGCAATGTGCAGTTCGCGGGCATTCCGAACTTTGCGCCGGAAATCCTGCGCCGCGTTCGCACTAAGGACCCCATGAAATCCAAGCACCTGCGCAAAGCGCTGGAGGGACTTGCCGAAGAGGGCGTGACCCAGCTGTTCACACCCGAGATCGGCTCCGACATGATTGTCGGCGCCGTGGGGCAGCTGCAGATAGAGGTGATGGCCGAGCGTATCGCGACCGAGAACAATCTCGAAGTGCTGTTCGAGGCCTCGCCATGGTCGGCCGCGCGGTGGATCGCGAGTGACGATCGCGCGAAGATCGATGCGTTCCTTGAGACCAATCGGGGCACGGTCGCCAAGGACCTCGACGGCGCGCCGGTCTATCTGGCGAAGAACTCGTGGGATGTGGGCTATGTGTCGGAAAAGAACCCGGCGATCCGTTTCACGAAGACGAAGGAACGGGCCTAGGGGCGCAGGCGCGATCTTGGCAGGTCGCTTGACGGCAGCCAGCTTCGGCCTCAAAATCGTAACCAGTTTCAGCACCAGCGCGCGGGAGGGTTTGATGATGGATATTGTTTCTGCGGGCCTCTATCGTGTCGCTGGTCTGTGCGCGCTCTGACGCGCGTCTCGCCGGCGGTTGCTTTTGATTTTCCGCTGACGGATTTTTTCCGATGACAATCGAGGACTATGGCTGGAGCGAGATTCTCCAGTACGATTTTGCGCCCTATGCGGCGCTGGGCCTTCTGCCCGCGCGCGTGACAGCGCACCATAGGGGTTTGTGGCGGCTGGTGACATCCGAGGGCGAATTTTCGGGACGCCTGAATGGGAAATTCAAGCTCGAGGCAGGGCCCGGCGATCACCCCGCCGTAGGCGACTGGCTGGCGGTGAGCCGGGATGGCGCCTCCAACGACGCGACGATCCACGCGCTGCTGCCTCGCCGCAGCATGTTTACACGACGCGCCGTGAGTGACCCCGGCATGCAGGTTGTGGCCGCAAACGTCGATGTAGCGTTTCTGGTTGCGGCCCTGAACGGCGATCTGAATATCAGACGGCTGGAACGCTATCTCGTCGCAACGCGCGACAGCGGCGCCTCTCCTGTCATTGTGCTGACCAAGGCGGACCTGAGTGACGATCGCGCCGGCGCGCTTGCGGAGGTGGAGGCCGTTGCCGGCGGCGCGCCCATCATTGTCGTGTCCGCGAAACGGGGTGAAGGCCTTGAGGCATTCGACAGGTGGTTGAAGCCCGGTGTCACCGCGGCGTTGCTGGGGAGTTCGGGTGCCGGAAAATCCACACTGCTCAATGCGCTGGCGGGGCGGACGCTGATGGACACAGGCGCAATTCGTGAGGGTGACGATCGCGGGCGTCACACCACTACCCACCGTGAGCTGTTCCGCCTGCCGGGCGGCGCGCTGCTGATCGATACGCCGGGGATGCGCGAGCTTGGCCTTCTTGATGTTGAAGAGGCGCTTGATGTCAGTTTCGAAGACGTGACGTCGTTGTTCAGCGAATGCCGGTTCAACGACTGTTCGCATGGCGGCGAACCGGGATGCGCCGTCGCAGCGGCGCTTGCGGCTGGGTCACTGCCGGCAGGCCGTTGGGCCGCCTATCTCAAGCTTCAGAAGGAGCTGGAGTTCGTCGCAACGCGCGACAATCCGGCTGCTGAAGCCGCCAAGCGCGCCAAATGGAAGCAGGTCCACAAGGCGCAACGCGCGAAGTACCGGCACAGACGGAACAATGAGGACGGCTGATCCTGCTAGGGCAGCGTCAACGAAGGCGGCGGGCTGACGCGGCCGTCCGGGCGCGCAACCGCGAGCATGCGTTTGAAGGCGGGACGGTCTTCGACCTTCACCTGCCACGCGGCGATGTGCGGATACTTCACGGGGTCGGCTACGTTCATGCGGATGGCGTAGCTGATCGGGAAGACCATCATGATGTCGGCTGCAGTGAATTCGGCACCGCCGAACCAGGGGTGCTTGGCGAGGAAGTCGTCGGCGAAGCGCATTGCGCGCTGGCCGTCGGTTTCTTTCTCGCCGCGCGGGGCCTTGTTGTCGGTCGCGCGCGCGACGCGATAGTCGGCGACCACATCCGAGGCGAGCGTGCCTTCTGCGTAATGCATGAAGCGCAGGTAGGATGCGTAGTCGGGCGACGTGACGGCGGGCTCGAGCCGGTCGCCGCCATTGCGGTCCATGATGAATTGTAGAATCGCGCCGGATTCCACCAGCAGCTCGCCATTGTAGAAGACGGTGGGCGCGACGCGCATGCCGGGGTTCACGGCGAATATGTCCTCGAACGAGCCGGCGACATCGCCGCGTCGGAATTTCAGCTCGTAGGGCAGGCCGAGTTCCTCGCACAGCCACACCACGCGCTCCGAGCGGCGGCCCTCGGCGTGATAGATGACGATTTTGGGCGTTGTCTTTTCAACAACGGTGTTTGTCGGGGAGGTGGACGTACAGGCGGCCGGCATGCCGGCCAGCACAACGGCGAGCATGAGCGCGCGGGCGAATTTCATAGCGGCCTCCCCAAATCTGTTCGTGCGGTCAGGCGTCTTTGCGCCTTCTCCTATGGAGACCGTAACATTGTTCGTCACGGTGACCAGTCACACTGCTGACACTCCCCCGGCGGCAGGCGCATAGTAGAGTCCTCGGATCGCAAGCCGGACGGGCAGGAGTGTCCCATGATCGAGTTCTGGACCAATCCCATGAGCCGTGGACAGATTGTACACTGGATGATGGAGGAACTGAGCCAGCCCTACACTACCAATTGGCTGGAGTGGGGGCCGGGCGGCAACAAGAGCGCGGATTTTCTGGCGGTCAATCCTATGGGGAAGGTTCCGACCGTCAGACACAACGGTAGGGTCGTGACGGAAGCGGCGGCGATCTGTCTTTATCTCGCGGAAGTATTTCCGCAGGCGAAGCTTAAGCCAGAGGGAGCTGCGCTGGCGGACTACTATCGCTACACATTTTTTTGCGCCGGGCCGATCGAACAGGCCGTCACCGCGAATTCGATGAAGTGGCAGGTGCCGGAAGGCCGTGACATGATGGCGGGCTTCGGCACGTATGAAAACGCGGTGAACGCACTCGAGAAGATGTTGAGCGATCGCGACTATGTCTGCGGTAAAACGTTCACGGCGGCTGATGTCTATGTCGGCAGCACCGTGGATTGGGGGCTTTCCTTCAAGTCGATCCCGACACGCCCGGTGTTTGAAGCGTATGCGGAAAGGCTGCGCGCTCGACCGGCCTACAAGTCGTTCAAGGCGATCAATGCAGCACGTGTCGCCGAGGTGCAGGCGACGCCGTGATCAAGAGCTGAGCCTCAGCTGCCCGACACTTCGATATCAAGGAACTTGATGGTTGCGTCTGTGATGCGTCGGGTACGCTCGCGGATGGCGTCGGGCGTCCAGATTTTCTGGCGCGCGATCTCGTTGGAAAACCGGCTGCGGAAGCGGGCATACGCTTTGCGCTTTTCCTCGAACGGCGCATTGCCCAACTCGTCCTGCGGCAGCACGCAGAGATTGCCCGTCATCTCGCGCAACGTGGCAAGCTCGTTGAACTCCAGACCAGCCTCGAACTCAGTCCAGCGTTCTTCCGGGTTGCGCGGATAGACGTGCTCGACCGATGACTTGGTGTCGATCAGATAGCGTGGCACGCGGTCGCCATGCATCGCGGCCTCGATCCAGCGCATCATGGTAGAGCGGCGCGGGCTTTCCGTGATTGGCCCAGAGAGGTTGCGGATCAGGCGTTCATTCTGCGCCTGGGTGAAGGTGAAGCCCGCTTGTCGTCCATACGTGCCGCGCGCAAAGCGCTCCACGCGCCGGCCCATCATTTCCGCCAAGCGGCGCGGGTCCGGCGTTGAGACGGTTAGCGCGAAACAGACGCGATCTAGCGTGTCGATCCTTCCCGCGAGGTCGCCTGGCCGCGAGCGCATCTTCAGCAGCATGGCGTAAGCGCGCCATTGGTCCCACTTGAGCAATTGCAAGCGGCGCAGGCTGGCGTGAACGCCATCCGCGATCTCCGCGTTGTTCTCTTCGTAAATCCATTTGAATGCCGAGCGATACTGCAGCAGCGTATCCGACGCCCACTTCACGCCGTTCGATCCCGGATAGTAGCGCCGGATGTGCTCCATCAGCTGGATGGAGTAGTCCGACGATTGCGGCATGCGCCGCTCGATGAAATCCACTGAGCGCAGGAAAGCGTCGAAGCCATCTTCACCCAAATCATCCTGGATGTCGTTCCAGACGCCGAGAATACGCTTGGCCTGTTCGTCCGCGTCGGGCAGCGGCGAAGTGAGATCGATCAACTGGCCTTTGACGATCTCTTCCGGCTTCAGCGGCAGCCCGCCGGAGTTGATGCTGACAAAAGCCTTGGCCGCCATGCGCCGGTCCGAGATCCGCGTCACGGTGATGATGGACCCCTCGGCGAGGAAACTCACGAAGGCGGAGAGGCGCTCGACGCTCCAGTTCTTGAACATCGCGCGCGCCGTCATCACGCAGGTGCGCAGGTTGTGGCTGGCGTCGGTCAATTGCGGGTGCGGACGATGGCGCTTTGCCGTGCGGCCGGGGGCCAGAATGTCCGACTCCAGCGTATTGTGCTTCATCATCAGGTTGAGCCGCCACAACCCGACGTCATTGGCCAGGAGGTCGTGAACCGGATGTTTGCGTTCGGCGTCGATCAGGTCACGCAGAACCGCGAAGAACACCGTGTAGGTGGTCAGGCGCTGAAGCCCATCATAGATATCGAAATGGTCAGCGGCCTGGTGCAGCACGACCGTGCCGACGAATACATAGGGCTCTGTGATCTCGAGATCACGGTTCAGTTCCGGCACCGGGATGGGCTGGTGGCTGGGCGGATCGCGGGATTCGGGAAGGCTATCGGCTTCCTTCTCGGGGTCGAGCCCGAATTCCCCAAAGGCGGAAATCAGGTCTTCGAGGAGCGACGCCTGCTGGTGTTCGGTCCAGCAATAGTCGCGTTGCACGCGCGCCGGCCGGAAAGCGCCCAGCCGAAGAAGTTCACCGATACTGATGGCCTGGGAACGTATGACCGCGCTACGCATGCAAGATCCGTCTGCCCCCCGACGCGCGCAAAGCTAGGCGAGCGGTGCAGCCTCCGCAATTGAGGAACTGCTATTGGGCGAGGGATGTGTATCCGCACGCGACGATGATTCGCGGTTTGCGGGAAAGAACCTCTGGCAGCTCCCGGGACCGCCGGCACAAAGGGCGGATCAGGCCGCCTGGGCGGCCGTGCCCTTGGCGCGTACCTTCCAGAAGCGGAGCGCACGTTGCGCCGCGGCGACCGGGACCTGTTCGTAGAGCGCGCCGTACTCCTGGGTCCTGCCGATGCCGCCGTCGGCGCCAGCGATCATGATACAGATGGTGACGAACAGGCCGCGATCGAAGCCTGCGCCACGGCACAGCATGGCGAGTGCATCGAGATCCTTGCCATCGACCAGGCGCTGGGCAAGGTCGAACTCGACATCGACGAGTTGTGCGAAAGCGATACCGAAGGCCGTGCGGCGTTCTTCGCGCAGCATCTGGACAAGGATTGCAGGTTTGAGACTGCCAGCCTTGTCGAGCTTGGCGACCAGCTCTTTCGCGGTCGAATAGTCGGACGGCAGGGCCCCATAGGCGGACGAGAGATGGTTGCGGCTGGCTTCCAGCGCGGCTTCCAGTTCGGCTGGCGAGACGCCGTGGAATTTGCGCATGATCTCGCGGCGCAGGTCGAGCTCGACGCGGAGGTAGACGTTGTTGAGCATGTCGAGCGGGACATTGGCGTTGCGCACCAACGGGGCATGCAGCACGGGGCTCGTCTCGGCGCGCTCTGCGACACGCTGATAGGTCTGGCGGTCGAGGAGGGCGGTATTGTTCTGCAGCAGCGATGCGACAACGCGGTCTTCGCCTCGTTCAACCAGCGCGCTCGACACCTTCACGCCGATGTCGGGACGACGCGTGACGGCCATCATGTGATCTTGCGATTTCTTGTCGATGACTTCGAGAATGTCGGTCTCGGTCAGCGATTTTGATCTTTCGATCACGGGGGCCGCAACCGCGATGTCATCCATGGCGAGGCGGCGAGCTGTGCGGCGAAGCGGGGCGGCGCTTTCTGCAACTTTGCGCGACAGTTCGATGCGAACCTGCGTTTCGAGGTCTTGCGCCACGGCGCCGACGATCTCGTCAAACAGAACGGACTCGCTTTCCGAGCGCTGTTCGGGATGCGCCATGAAGACGTCGGTGATCTGACGGAGAAGCTCGCGACGTTTCTCGCTTGACCCTTCGCGGGCTAGGTCCAGCAGCAAGGCGAAATTGTTGGCGCCACCGGCCATGCTAGTCTCCCTTAGTCCCCAAGAGAGGGAAACTAAGCGGTCGCGGTTAAAAAACAGCTGTCCATTCTATCGGAATTTCGCGGCGATCCCCAGCTCGACGCCACGAAATGGCGGATTTTGCGGTTACGAGCGGGTTAACGCTTCGCGCTTCTCTTCCAGCGCCAGCCATTCTTCCTCGTACTTGGACAGCTCGATCCGTGCTGCTGCAGCACGATTGGCACGAGCGTGGAATGCCTTCGGATCTTTTGCAAAGAGCGAGGAATCCGCCATCGCATCTTCCAGATCGACGATTTCCTGCTGCCGTTCTGGCATCAGCTTGTTGAGCTCTTCCAGCCGGCGCTGATCCTTGTAGCTGAGCTTCACCGCGGGCGCTTTTGGCCCGGAGGGCGCCTCCACGGCGCGTGACGTTCGGCCCGCAGCTTTCTCGGTCTGCCGGCGCTGCGACACATAGTCTGAGTATCCACCAGGCGTTTCTAGCCAGTCGCCATTGCCTTCCGGCGTCAGGATCGAGGTGACCACATTGTCGATGAAAGCCCGGTCGTGGCTGACCAGAAGGAGCGTGCCGTCGAACTCGCTCAGCATGTCTTCGAGCAGGTCCAGTGTCTCAATGTCGAGATCGTTGGTCGGCTCGTCGAGCACCAGAAGGTTGGACGGCTTCGCGAGCGCGATCGCCAGTGTCAGCCTGTTGCGCTCGCCGCCCGACAGCGCGTGTACCGGCTGGTGCAGCTGACGGCTCTCGAACAGGAAGTCTTTCGCATAGGCCGCCACGTGCTTGGGCGTCCCCCGCACGAGAATCTGATCTCCGCCCAGCGGCGCCAGCGTGTTCCACAGCGTCGCCGTCGGCGATAGGCTAGCGCGCGTCTGGTCAAGATAGGCGATGTCGAGATTCTTCGCGAGCCGCACTGTGCCTGAATCTGGCGCCAGCTGTCCGAGCAGCAGCTTGATCAGCGTCGTCTTGCCGGCACCGTTCGAGCCCACCATGCCGAGCCGGTCGCCTCGCATCACGCGCAGCGAGAGATTATTGACGATCGGCAGCGGACCGCCCGGTGTCTGGAACGTCTTCGACAGGCCTTTCGCCTCGATCACCAGCCGCCCGGATTGCGCGCCTGAATCGATTGCGAGGTTCGCCGTGCTCGCGGCCTGGTTCAACGCGGTGCGCTTCTCCGACTTGTCCGCCCGCATCTCATGCAACTTGCGCACGCGGCCCATATTGCGCTTGCGCCGCGCCGTGACGCCGCGCGCCATCCAGCGCTCCTCGGCCTTCAACTGCGTGTTGAGCTTGTCGAGCGCCTTCTCCTCGTCGGCCTCGACCGTCTCCACCCACTCCTCGAAGGCGACATAGCCCTTGTCCATCTGGCGAACCACGCCCTGGCGTAGCCAAGCCACGGACGTGGAAATGTTCTCGAGGAACCGCCTGTCGTGGCTCACGACCAGAAGCGCGCCACGATAGGCCTTCAGCTCTTCTTCCAGCAATTCGATCGCCGGCACGTCGAGGTGGTTGGTTGGCTCGTCGAGCAGCAGGATGTCAGGGTCATGCGCGAAGGCGTGGGCTAGGGCGATGCGCCGCGCCTGTCCGCCTGATGCCGTCTTCAGCGGCAGTTCCAGCGGCACGCCCCACGAGCCAAGCTCGGACTCCGCCCGGTACATCATGTCCGGGTCGAGCCCCTCGGAGACATAGTCCAGCGCCGTCTCGAAGCCCGAGAAGTCCGGCTCTTGCAGGAGGTGCCGCGCCACGATGCCCGGCTGCACGAAGATCTCACCTGCGTCCGGTTCGATCGCGCGGCCGAGAATGCGCATCAGCGTCGATTTCCCCGCCCCGTTGCGCCCGACCAACGCCATCCGCTCCCCCCGCGCGAGCGAGAGGTCGACCCCCGTAAACAGGGGGGTCGCGCCAAGCGTGAGCATCACGCCACGAAGAACAACAATCGGAGGACCGGCCATGCGCGCATGGACCTGAACCGCGAGGGAAGGTCAAGCGCTTCCACCGGCGAAGGGGGGGGCGGCGAAGCCGACGGAGGTTGGGAGGGGTGTCGTCGGACGGACGGGCGGCTAGGGAATAACCACCCGTGCCGTCCGGGGAGGTGCAGGATGGTCAACAACGCGCACGATCTCGCTTGGCGGCACGAACCCGAACGGTGCAGAGCCCTGTGGCCACCAGTCCATGATCAGCGCAAACATGCTGGTCAGGATTGTCAGCCATGCCGTCATCTTAAGATCTTTGTCTGGATGGCGCGTGAGCACGAACATCGGGTCGTGCGAAAACTCGAACTTCAGATAGTAGCTGCCGACCACGTTCGGACGGTTCTTCCGAAGCCGACGAAACTTCCATCGCTGGTAAATGTTTTTGCCCTTGGCAGCTTCCATCTGCGCCACGCGCTCCAGAATGAATAGGTCTTTTCCGGAGGCGACCTGCTCCTTGAATTCAATTCCCGTCGAGATCAGGGGAATCCCGTCATCGTCATGCCAGTGTTTGAGAATTTCATGTTGCTCAGCGTAATCGCGAGCGCGCTCTTTCATTGGCAAGATTGGATCGATTGGCTTTTCGGACTCGAACGGTGGAAAGCAGACATCGGCCGTCGGCACGTCCGTAATTTCCTGTCCATCGATCTTTTCGGCTCTGCGTAGTTTCTGAGGAGATATGCTCAACCGGATGTTACGCTCGCCATGAACAACCTGGCTCCGTCGCCGGCCGTTCGCGTCCGTATAAACGTAAAGAACCTTCACGTTGGCAGTAACGCCATCCATGTTCATCTCCATCATTTCCCGATGGAGACACAGCGTCTGCTCATTGAGCCGAGCAGAGGAATGCTTTCGAATGGCGATTGGCCCGATCTCGGCGCCCTGCTTGTCGCCGCTGTAAATGCTCGCGATGACGCGGATCGTGAAATAGACGATCACGATCAGAGCCAGACTACGTGTCCAAGGGTTCTGAAGGACGGCAAAGACAAGCTCGACCCACGCGTTTGATGTCTTGGGCAAGCCGCTCAAGGCAGCTGCCGACGATCCACCGAAATCCATACCCATTCCCCCGGAGACTTTTGCCTCTCATTTATCGGGTAGACACTAGGCAGCTAAGTTACGGTCGTGCAACAAGGGACAAACCGCTAACCCCCGCCTCGCGCTTCCACCGCGGCAAACGCGCTCGACAGGCGGCGGTAGAAGTTCAGCCGGTCCATGTCCTCGGTGGAGAGGTATTCTTCGGCGCGTTTGGCGCCGGGGAGAGCTTCGGGCGTTATGCCTTCATGGGCGGGCGCCATCATCGCAGCCCAGATGCGCGATGACATTTCGCCGCCCGTCACCTTGGCCATCGGCTTGTCGTCATCGTTGCCGACCCAGACACCGCCGACGAAGCGCGTCGTGTAGCCGATGAACCAGGCATCGCGCCATTCCTGGCTGGTGCCGGTCTTGCCTGCGATGTCCCATCCGCCGAAGCGTGCGCCACCGCCGGTGCCGGCGACGACAACGCGCGTCAGCATCGAGTTCATATCGGCGGCGAGATTTTCAGGATAGATGCGCGGCACGGCGACAGCCGGATTTGTGTAAAGAAGGTCGCCTTTCGAGTTGCGGATTTCCTCGATCATGTAGGGCGACATCTGCAGGCCGCCCTTGGCGAGCACGCCGAACGCCTTGGTCATCTCGAAGAGCGTCACTTCGTCCGAACCGAGCGTGATCGAGGGATAGTTATGCAGAGGCGACTTGATGCCGAAGCGCTGCGCCAGCGCCGTCACTTTCGGAATGCCGATCTCGTAGCCGACCTGGGCGGCGACCGTGTTAAGGGATTCCGCCATCGCCTCCGACAGCGTGACCGCGCCGCGGTACTCCCCGCCATAGTTGCGCGGCCGCCAGTTCTGGATCGTCACCGGCATGTCGAAGCGCACGGTGCCGGGCGTCATGCCGTCCTCGAGGGCTGCGGCGTAGACGAACATCTTGAACGATGAGCCGGGCTGGCGGCGCGCCTGTGTTGCGCGGTTGAATTTCGAAGTCAGATAATTGCGCCCGCCCACCATGGCGCGGATCGCCCCGGTAGCGTTGTCGAGGATCAGGGCTGCGCCTTCGGAGGCCCGGCGATCCTTGCCCATTGTGGCAAGGCCGTTTTCGACAGCCTTCTGCGCAGCTTCCTGCAGGCGCAGGTCTAGCGATAGCTTGATCACCATGTCAGGCGGCGGGTTGGGTAACAGGTCCTGAACGCGTTCAACCGCATAGTCGAGCGCATGACCGGTGAAGCTGTCGGGTCTGCCCTTTGCGAAGGCCAGTGTCTGTGTGGAGGCCTCGTCGCGCTGCGCGGCCGTGATGAAACCTTCCTGCGCCATCTCGCGGAGCACGTATTCCTGCCGCTGCTTAGCGCGGGCCGTGGCCGCGGTCTGCGTGAAGCGCGACGGCGCCTTAGGGAAGGAGGCGAGCATGGCCGACTCGGCGATCGTCAGGTCAGCCGGCGCCTTGTCGAAAAATGTATGGGCGGCAGCATCGAGGCCGTAGGCGCCTGCGCCGAGATAGATGCGGTTGAGGTAAAGGTCGAGGATCTCGTCCTTTGTCAGCATACGCTCGAGGTCCCCGGCGAGGCGTGCTTCCTGCGCTTTGCGTTTCAGCGTCTGGTCGGGGGTGAGAAAGAGGTTTTTGACCAACTGCTGCGTGATGGTCGATGCGCCCTGAACGGTATGGCCCTTGGTGGCGTTGGCCATGGTCGCGCGTATGATCGCCCACATGTCGACGCCGGTATGCTCGCGGAAGCGCTTGTCCTCGGCGGCGATAAAGGCGTCGACCACGTGCTTGGGGAGCGCCTTGGCGGAGACAGCCCGGCCATAGCGGAAGCCGCGGATCGAAATCGTCTTACCCTGCGTGTCGATGAACTCGACCGCAGGCTCGCGGTTCATTGTCCACAGCGCCTGCTTGTCGGGCAGTACGGGCATCTGGGCAAACAGGGTGTTCCACAAGAGGCCGAAGGTCATGAGGCCGGTCGCGGCCAGGGTTCCGACCCCCTTAAGCACAGGCGGCGCCCAGCGCATCAATGCGCTGCGGCCGTGCGGGATTGTGGCTTCACTCGGCATGGTCTTCCGTCAGCCCTCTAACCCATCCGCCCATTCTCCAGATAGCACCCCCCCGGGGCAAGTCACGGCCCATTCGGCCGCACAGGACGGAACGCGAGCGAAACAGACGCGCAGGGCGTCCGTCTGCCGGTTGCGTCACTGGTTATCCGGCGCCGGGTTGAACCGATTTGGCTGCCGGGGCGCCGGCGGAGGTGGAGGCGGTGGTGACGTATTTGAGATCTGCGGGGGCGGTGGTGGTGGTGGTGGTGGGGGCGGCGGCGATGCCGCAGGCGCGGCTGGTGGCGGAGGCGGGGCGCCGTTGGGTTGGGGGTTGAAGCGGGTGGTGGGGAAATCGGTCCGCGGCGGCGTGGGTTGTGCGCCCGGCGCTGGCGGGCTCGGCGGCTTCTGCCCCCTAAACAGCGGCGGGTAGGTGTTGGGCTGGTCGTGATTGTTGTGATCGTCGTGGCTGTCGTGATTGTCATAGTCGCCGCGATGCCCGCCACGATCGCGGTCACGATCCCGGTTGCGTCCGTCGCCATAGCTCCAGCCACGGTCCCAGCCGATATCCCAACCATAATCCCAGCCGTACGAATAGCTCGAACGGATCCAGTCGATGCGATGGTAAGCCGTCTGGTACCAGGCACCCCACGGGTACATCCGCCGGTAATTCTCGTAAGCCCAGATCTCGTCGACCATGGCCGCATAGCGCCAGGCTTCATAATCGCGCGCCCGCAGATCATCGATCGACCGCGTCGCTTCCACGCGCCAGCGACCCCATGGCTGCGACTGCAAGTAGAAATCGTACGCCGCGATCGAATTGTCGGCGAGCGCACGGCGCCAGCCCTCGTCATCGCGGCGATAAATCGCGTCGATCTCGATCCGCGCATCGGCGGCATACTTCGAACGCGGATAGGCCCGCAGGAATTCGTCCAGCTCGACCGGCGAGCCTGAACGCTTAGCCCTCACGAACGCGCCCTGGTCTGTCTTCCACAGCACATCGAGGCGTCCGCGTGCATCGACGAAATGCGCCCCGCGCGGCCAATCCCGAATGAAGACCTCAAAGCGCTCGATACTATCCTGCGCCTTGGCCTGTTCCCACTCCGATCTTTCCTGCGCGGCGAGGCGCGGTGCGGCCAACACGGCGCGGCGCCCGTCGGCCTCGGCCGAATGCACGCCCCACGGATACTTCGAGAGGAAGCCTTCATAGCCTTCTTCGGTGTCGATCTTTTTGGCGGTCATCCAGCTCTGCGCCTCGATCGCGGTCAGCTCCTCGATCCGCCGCTGCGCCATGACCACATTCGGACCATCGGGATGCATGCGCATGTATTCGGAATAGGCTGGCGGCGTATCCAGCCGGGCCGCCTGGCTCCAGTCCATCTGGAGTATTTCCTCGGGTGTCGGCCCCAACTCGCAAGCGCCGAGCAGGGCGAAAGCCGAGACAGCGGCAGCAAGCCGGATCATCGTGCGGATCTTTAGATCGGAGCGTGCAGCGCCCATGGGTCAGTCCTCCCGAGTATTCTCACTATAGCAACGATTATGAACGGAAGCGGAATGGGATTTTGCGGCTGCAGACTTTGCCTGCGCTGCCCAGGTCCTTAGCGCATCGATGCCAGCAGACCCCTGAACCAGTCTCGTATGCCGCGCACGAAAACGGCAGACGCCTTCCACACGCCGGTCGATTTTGCCCAGCCGAGCGCGAGGTCGCGTAGGTGGATCACCCATATCATCAGCTGGTTGAACCAGCCTATGCGCATGAGGGGGGCGTAACCGACATGGAAGATGCGATCGCAGGTCAGGATCGAGGCGACTTGTGCGACCAGTAGCAGGATCACGCCTTGCAGGGGGTGGCCGACAGCGCCCCAGTAGATCGCGAACAGCTTGGCAGGCTCGAGCACGATGAACGGCACAATGAGCAGCGCCAGCACTGCATAGGGTGACAGGCCGCGTATCGCCTTTGCGAGCAGCTGGAACAGCTGAAGGCGACCGAGCCAGTGGATAGCAGGGCGGAACAGCGGGAAGAGAAGTTCGTCGAGGGCGGTGTAGATCACGACGCCGATAGTCACGACGATCCGGGCGATGACGCGGAAGGGCGCGAGGAAGGGGGAGGGTGAGCGAGTTGGCTGAGTCATGCCTCAATGCGGCTCATATAGGCTCGGTCGTCAATGCAGTTCAAACGCCACCATTCGTTGGCAAAAAGAGAAGTTGCCAACTCGCAAACCAACGCCGCGCGCCAAACACGCCCCCTTCGCTCCGGTCAATCAGTCAGGACGGGCCTGACAGCGGGGGTAGCCAAAAGACAAAAGCTTGCTGCGTCCGTTTGGGTAGCGGCGACGCTCTGAGCGTGCGCGATGATCACGCGTGGGACAAGGCAGGCGATTGAAGCGAGAACGACACCGTCCGGTGCGGCTGCCGAAAACATGAATGGCCAAGACTGCAAAGCTACGCCATGCGTGCTTCATGACGTTGCGCGGAATTCGGACATCGCCGTCACGATTACAAGGCCCGACTACAAGACCGTCACTTCCAACGTCTCCGATACCACTGCTGGCGGTGGCGGCGCGGCGATGGCCGGCAATCCTATCTTCGGCAGTCCGATTGTCGCCGGCGTCGACACCAAGACCGTTCGATGCAGAACCTCGTTCCGAATCCGCTGGACGTGACGCCGGAAGTCGCGGCACCGACGGCCAGCACGCCGGCGGCCAAAGCGCACTCAGGAAGGACATCCCGTTTACCGGTAAATGGGCGGCGCTGATCGATGAGGCAACGCCGCTTCTGTCTTTCACGAGGCGTCAGCGCCCCGTAAACTTCGCCGCTCGTTTCTCCACGAAATGCGCGACGCCTTCCTTGAAGTCTTCAGATTTGAAAGAGGCGGGCATGTCGCCATTGGCGCTGTCGATGGCGTCGCCCAGCGACTGGAATTGTGCGTTCCAGATCTCGCGCTTCATTTCCTTCAGGGAACGCGGCGAAACGTCGGTCGCAAGCATCTTGGCATAGGCAGCCGTCTCGCGCGCGAAGTCGCCGGCCGGGATGACGCGATTGACGAGGCGCAACTGCAGCGCCTCGGCAGCCGTGAAAACGCGCGAGGAATAGAGCAGGTCTGCGGCCGCCGCGAAGCCGATAAGGCGCGGCAACAACCACGAGATGCCGTGCTCGGCGACGAGGCCGCGTTTGGAGAAGGCGGTCGTGAACTTTGCCGTGTCGGCGGCGAGGCGGATGTCGCAGTAAAGCGCCATGATAAGGCCGAGGCCCGCCGCTGAGCCGTTGATGGCGCCGATGATCGGCTTGGGCACGGCGGGAAACCACGAATACTGCTTCTGGAAGTTGGGATTCGCAGAGGCATCCCACGGCTCGGCGGCGGACGTGTTGCGGCCGGACGACTGAATGCCCTGCAGCATGTTCATGTCGGCCCCGGCGCAGAAACCCTTGCCCGCTCCGGTCAGCACAATGACGCGCACCGAGTCGTCATTGCTTGCCTCGCGCATGGCCGCGCGTACATCGCGCTCCATCTCGCCGCGCCAAGCATTTAGCTTTTCGGGGCGATTGAGCGTGACCCAGGCAACGCCGTCTTCCGCGCTGTAGAGGATGTCGTCATAATCCATGTTTCGCTCGCGTGTTTGACTGCTGCCTTCTGAGAGAAGCGTACGCCAGCGCCAGCCACGAGCAAGGCCATACCGATATTGACCGCGCGGCGTCGACGTCAGTTTCCGTCGGCTTTTGCCTTCGCCTGTTTCTCGAACGCTTTGTCGTCATTGGCGCGGCGAATGATGTACTGGCGGATAGCTTCAATCTGTTCCGGCGTGTACTCGCCGGCCCAGCCCACCATGCCCTTTTCCTTGAGCAGGCCGTCATGAACAATCAGCTGCCATTGCTTTTCGCTGTTGAGCGCGGCGGAATGACGGATGTCAGTCACTAGAGCGCCGGCAACCGCTGCAACGCCGTGGCAGACGATGCACTTATTAGAGTAGAGAGTAGCACCATCAGCGACTTGGGCGGCAGTGCCGGTGAAGGGTGGCGGATCCAGCACTGATGTTGCGGTAGGCGGCGGGGTGGGCAGGGCAGCGTTGCCGCCGATGCGGAAGACAAGTACGCGGCTGATGTTGCGGATGATGCCGGACTGGCGCGTGACGTCGCCTTGGGTCAGGTCCCAGACGCCGCCCCAACCGGCTAGAACAGCGACATACTGTGTGCCGTTCACCGAATAGGTCATCGGCGCAGCAATCACGCCTGTCTGCGTCGGGAATGACCACAGCTGCTTGCCAGTGTCGGCGGTGTAGGCACGGAATTCGCCACCCGCCGTGCCCTGGAAGACGAGGTTCCCGGCCGTCGCGAGAGTGCCGCCATTCCACGGCCCCGGATACTTCACCGTCCAGCGTGCAGATTGCGTAACCGGGTCCCAGGCGACGAGGGCGCCCGTGTTGGCGGCCGCAGCCGCCGCTGAGGATTTCGGATCAACTGTGCCTGCCGTCAGTGTGAGATCGATACCCACTTGGAAGCCGATCTTGGTTGGCTTCCAGTCCTTGTTTGCGCTCGTGTATAGGAACCCCGCTTCATTTGTCGGGATATAGACGAGACCGGTCGTCGGGCTGAACGACATCGGGTTCCACGTGTGCGCGCCGGTTGCACTGGGCAGCGCGACGAACGGCTTGCCGGTGATCTCGTAGCGCGCCTCGGGATTAACGTTCGGGCGGCCGGTTACGGGATCGAGACCCGACGCCCAGTTGACCGTGGCGAAGGCCTTGCCCGAGATAAATCTGCCCGACTTTGCGTCGAGCACGTAGAAGAAGCCGTTCTTTGGCGCATGCATGACGACGCGCGTCGGCGTGCCGTTGACCGGCAGCGTCGCGGCGATGATCTGCTGATCGGAATCGAAGTCCCAACGATCTTCCGGCGTCTCCTGGAAGTGCCAGGCATACTCGCCGGTGTCCGGATGGATCGCGACGATCGATGCTGTGTAGAGATTGTCGCCTTCCTTGGTGTTGCGGAACGCTGGGTTCCACGGTTCGGCGTTGGCTGTGCCGAAATACACAAGGTCGGTCTCGGGATCATATGTGATCGAATCCCAGACGGTGCCGCCACCGCCCAGCTTCCACCATTCGCCGCTCCAGGTCTTGGCGGCGGCATCGAGGTGTTTGCCTTCCGACGGTTTCGACGGATCGCCGGGGACTGTGTAGAAGCGCCACGCCTCCACCCCTGTTTCGGCGTCGAAGGCAGCCAGATAGCCGCGCGTGATGTATTCGGATCCGGCCGCGCCGATCAGCACCTTGCCTTTTACGATACGCGGCGCGCCAGTGATGGCCATATGCGAGTCAGGCGGCACAGACGTCTGGTCCCACACGACCTTGCCTGTGTCGGCGTCGAGTGCAACGACGTGTCCGGCAATTGTCGCGACATAGACTTTGCCTTTGTAAACGGCGACGCCGCGATTGACCGCATCGCAGCACACATCAACCAGCTTCTCGCGCGGTACTTCTGGATCGTACGACCACAATGCCTTGCCCGTGGCGGCGTCATACGCCTTCACCATGCTCCAGGCCGTCGAGACGTACATGACGCCATCGACGACGATCGGCGTCGCTTCCTGACCTCGCGCGGTATCGAGATCGGACGACCAGGCGAGGCCGAGCCCGCTCACGGTCTTCTCGTCAACTTGCGTCAGCGGCGAAAATCTCTGCTCGTCATAGGTGCGGCCATACGACATCCAGTTCGCGCCATCCTTGTTGGCGTCAAGCAGCCGCCCATCGTCGACGTTGGCGTTCTTTGCGCTGACGACGGGCGTCTCTGGCTTTGGCGAACAGGCTGCGAGCGCCAGCACACAGATCGCCAGGGCTGCTCGATTCGAGTGGCGCAAGATTTCTCTCCCGAAAAAGATCGCTGACGTCGCAGCGCAGACGCTTGCCGATCCCGGGGGAGGTACTTCTGGATCAGCAGCGCAATTTTCACGACACTGCTACACGCAGTAACACTTGTCGATACTCATGCCGACGGCTGAACGTCCGGAAGACACCCATCGCTGAGAACTCATGTTGATGTGGGCGCGTCGTTACACCAAGTGCGTCGAGCCGGTAGGGCCCCCACGCCTTCCGGCCGGAAGGACGCGCGGCGAAAGCGGGGCGCTCTTCTTATTCCGCTGGGCTTTTTGTGTTGGCTCTTTGTAACGGGTGGAAGCGCGGCTTCGGATCAACCGCCGAACAGGGTGTGATCGTGCGGCTGCAAGATCGCGGTCGTACTCTGGACGACATGGCCAAGCACATCGAGCAGGTGATCGGCGGCGACCACTGCACTCTCCAGCATCCAGCCCGCAAAAACAAAGCTGAGCAGCAGCAAGCTAACGCCAGCGAGTTTGAAGAACGGCTCAGTAGCGATCTGGGCGTGGCTGCTCATTGGTGCCTGTCCGGGCAATCTCGTTTTCGTGTTACAATGATTAGGAGGGCAATTGCTTGCGTATGCAATATTTTTGACATGAACCTCAGCGGTTTTTGCTTTAAAAGTGCATGGTCCATTGCTGTCTGTCAGGTTCGCGTCAGACTTTGCACGTGGTTGGGGTGAGCAAGACCAGATCGGCTCCGGAAATGTGCGCCAGCTTACAAATCTTCGCGCGATCGATGGAACTTTTATCCGCAATACTTGCAGGCATTAGGGCGTTCATCGGCCGAGACCTCGCGCGTGTGAGAGAACGCCATTGCTAGCGAGCTTGTTACTGTGGCAGCGCGACCACAGCCTGACTCGCATCTGCTGATCGATTGGGGTGCCGCGATCGCCCGCACACGCGCCGGGCTGGACGCTGGCAGGTGGGCTGTGGGTCATCTCCTCCAATCGGGATGGCGCTGACGGCGTCGTGGGAGATCGGCGCCATCGGGGGCAGCTGCCTCCACTATGCGGATCCGGACTGTCACGTGCGCGAACGCCTGCCGCGTCCGATGACGACGCCGGACATGCTGAAAAGTCCTGCACTGTGGGCGGTGGGAGTTCCACTGCCGATCATCCCGCTTCCGTATCTCTTCCACGTCGTCTAGTCAGCGCCGGGCGCGGAAGACGAGGAGGAAGAGGGCGGCTGCGGCGATGGCCTGGGCCAGCATGACGCCGAGAGCAACGGCAAGTTGATAGGGCGCGATGCCCGAGATGAACATGAAGGGTGAGAAGGCGTAAACGCCGACAAGCGGGGCGATGATCACGACAACAAGAAGCGTAAGCAGGATTGCTCCGCGCAGCTGCTTCTCGACTCCGCCCGATTCAGACATCTCAGCTTCCTAGAACATCAGTCTTCGCTGATCCACCCTAACGAGGTGAGGAGCGCGGAGAAGCCCCAGGTGGACAGGAAGCATGCCGCCACCGAGATAAAAAACGCCGGCCAGAATTCCAGCCCCAATTTCTGAAGGCCGATGAGGCCGACGAAAAAGATCAGCCCCGGCCAGAACAACAGGAATGTCTTCAACGTGAAAGCGTTCGCGATGCTCGTTCCGCTCTTTGCATCCAACGCGAGCGAGGCCACCGTCAATATGCTCATGAGCGGCAGGGCGACGAGCGCGGCCGCGAGCCAACTGGAGCGCTTGGCGATTTCGGAGAGGGCGATGACGACGATTGCGGTCGCGATGCCTTTGCCCAGCGTGCCCAGGAACGCGCCGGACGTGACTGCCTTGATGAAGCCTTCGAACACGCGGACCCCTCCCTGCCTTCCCCGGTGGACACTGGCCGTGCGAAGGGCACGCGGTCAATGGCAGACCCGGTCTGGGCCGTTTGCAACGATCTTCATCGCGGCGCGTTTTACTAGGTAGAAGCGCATTTGCGCTGGCGGACCGGGAGCGTTGGGTATGATGCAGAAGATAGCGATCGCGTGCGCGCTGGCTGGGCTTGCTGGCCTTGCTGCCTGCGAGAAGGCGGGCGAGTCCGTCGATACGGCGCTGGAGAAAGTCACGACCGGAGAAGCAAAGCCTGGTGATGGCGCGTTCGAGAAAGCCGGCGAGACG
>CANJXY010000017.1 GCA_947478925.1 Hyphomonadaceae bacterium
CCAGGCGCGCGCGGTTTCGGCGCGGATCTGGGCGCGATGCGCCTCCTCGTCGAACGGATAGCCGGGGCCGGCGATGCAGCGGGCGAAGCCGAGGCTGTGGGCGAGAAATCCGGCCTCATCCGCGAACGGGTTGGGGGCCGGCCGGGTCAGCATCGCCATGACATCCGCATCCGCTGACGGCAGCTCCGGGTTGCCCGTACTCGACATGATCGCCGTCAGCGACATCACGCGCGGCGCGTGGTCGCTGGCGACCAGCTGCGCAATCATGCCGCCCATCGAGCGGCCGACCAGATTGGCGCGCGCGATCGACAGGGCGTCGAGCAATCCAACCGTATCCGCAGCCATGTCATGCAGCGTGTAGGGCACGTCGGGGCGCTGCCCTCGCGCCAGCGCGGCAGCCATGGCGGCAAAATCCGGCACGGCACACTCCGAAAAATGCGTCGACAAGCCGGCGTCGCGATTGTCGAAACGGATCACGCGGTAGCCGCGCGCCGCCAGATCCTCGCACAACGGCACCGGCCAGCGGATCATCTGGGTGCCCAGGCCGGTGATCAGCACAATGGCTTCGCCATCGATCGCGCCAAAGCTGTCGCAATGCAGGGAGATGCCGTTCGAGCGCACACTGGTCATGGTCATGGTCATGGTCCTCGGGCCGTTGTTCGGCTGTGGGTGAAGGGGACGGCGAGAGGCACGCTCGCCACAGGCCGCGGCAACGACCCGCGCGGGGCGGATGGCCGGGTTTATACCCGGACGAAAATGCCTAGGTCAATATTGTCCGGGTAATAATATTTGACGACGGTGGTAGGCGGCTTCGGACGGTGAAGGAGCGGGCGCATGACAGGGCGTGCGGCGGCTGCTGGGCGATAAATGACCGGTCGTGGTGCTGTGGCTGACTGGCCGGAATGGGCTTTCTAAAGCGACAGACAAGGGCGATGTTTCAGGCAATCTTTCAGGGCTGCGTGGCCGGCGTCGAAGGCGGCGCACTTTGTAACGGGATAGCGGGCGAAGCGGCGCAGGTGAAGCCGGTGAGCCATGCGCAGGGCGTTCTCCCCGATGAGGCCTCAAGTTTTATCGAAAACGACAACACCCGGTAGCTTTGGTAGCGGACGAGCCCAAACGGAGAGCGGCTGGCGGTCAAGCTCGGTCCCGCCGCGCCTTGCCAAGGTCGGGGCCGTGGGTTCGAATCCCATCGCCCGCTCCAATTTTCACCGTCCTCCAGCAACCAACACGCCCCTCCGAGGCCGCGCGGCATGGCCTCCGGGGCGCCGCGTCACGTTGCGGGAGCCCTTGTACAAGCCCGCACGCGGTCGCGTCCTGATTGACAATGCCCGCCCCGGACGCGAGACGCAGGAACCGCCTCGCTTCCTGCCAGCGCGGCGATGAGCAGGAGACAAGGGACAGCGGTGAGCGGCAAGAAACCCGTCAACACCACCTTCGAGAACTTCGACCTCAAGGCCGAGGCGGAGGAAGCGCGCGCCGACACGGTGCGTTTCGCCTTCGAGTTTCCCGAACTGCTGGCTGATTTCCGTGTCGCCGATGCCAAGGCCAACAAGGCCAAGAAGACCAGCCGCCGCTCGGGCTACATCACCATCGCGCTCGTGCTCTTCACGCTCCTGATCGGCGCGGCGTCTCCAGTCTTCCATGCGTTCGATTTCAGCCACGATGTCGAGCTGGTGATCGCCTATGGGTCTGCAGCCCTTGGCCTGCTCGGAGCGATCCTCGGGCTGCTTGGCCTGCGCAAATCCTCTTCGCGTCACACCTGGCTACGCAACCGCTTGAAGACCGAGTCCATGCGGTTGTTTCACTTCCAGTTCATGGCCGCACAGTTTCCCGCGCTCATCGCCGCCGGCGCCAACCCGGCTCTGCGTCCGGCCTATCTCGCCGCGCGCGCGAAAGCCTATGCCGCACTGACCAGCGGCCCGCTCGCAGACCCGGACGCCGAGCTGCACCGAATCTCGAAACAGTCGGGCGCCTATGATTTCCGCGCTGCCGCCGAAGAACATCTTGCGGGCACGGAAGATCCCGCCATCGCCGAAACGGTGTTCGCTGCCTGGCGCAAGCTGCGCCTGCAATGGCAGCTCGGCTATTGCGAGGCAATGCTATCCCCAACCCGCACCGGCAAACGGATGTCGGCCCGCCAGACCGAGGAAGCCTTCTCGATTTTTGGCTGGGCCAGCGTCGCGACCGTGATCATTCTCCATATCGGCCTGTTTGCCGCTGAGCCGGCGACCCAGCCGCGCGCCTTGCTGGAAGTCGGAGTTGTCTGGACGGCCCTGGTCGCCCTCGCCGCCCGCGCGCTCGAGACCGGCTTGCAGCCCTCCCGCGATGTCGAGCGCTATGAACAGTATCGCGCCAACATCCTGGTTGCGACCGAACGGTTTCAGGCGGCTGAAGGCCTCGCAGGCAAGGTGGAAGTTATGCGCGGGTTCGAGCGCAACAGCCTTGAAGAAATGCGCATATTCATGCGCACGCACAGCCGTTCGAGCTTCATGCTCTGAACGAAATTGCAGGTGCAGGTGACGCGGCGCCTCCAGCGGTCTATCTCGCTTCCCCATGAAGATTGTCATTGCAGGCGGAGGCATCGGAGGACTCTGCGCGGCCATCGCGCTCAGCAAGGTGGGATTCGAGATCGAAGTGGTCGAGCGTGCTTCGGCGCTGCTGGAGGTTGGCGCCGGCCTGCAGCTCTCACCCAACGCCACCAAGGGTCTCGCCGCGTTGGGCGTGCTTGAAGCTGTCGCCGCCATTTCGTCAGTGCCCGAAACGCTGGAAATGCGCATCGGACGCACCGGCCAGAAGGTCTTCTCCATTCCGATCGCAAAAGAAGCGAGCACCCGCTATGGCTCGCCCTACCTGCACACGCATCGCGCCGACCTGATCGAGATCCTTGCGCGGGCCGCGATCCATGCTGGCGCGCAGATCCGTCTCGGTGCGCGGGTCTCGGCCTACGTCCATGACGGTCCGAGCCTCCGTGTCGGTCTGGACACGGGCGCAATACTGCCATGCGATCTGCTTCTCGGCGCCGATGGCGTGCGCTCCACCGTGCGGCGTCAGATGCTGGGCGAGGAGGCGCCGCGTTTCACCGGCGCTGTCGCCTGGCGTATGCTCGCACCCGCCGATGTCGCGCCGGACCTGCCGCATTCCGCCATCGTCTGGGCTGGCCCGGGCAAGCATGCTGTGACCTATCGCGTCCGGCGCGGCGCGCTCATCAACTTTGTCGGTGTCGTCGAGACGAAGGAATGGCGCAGCGAAAGCTGGGACCAGACCGGCGATCCTGTCGAACTGGCGAAGGAATTCGGCGACTGGGCCGGGCCGATCCCCGACATTATCGCCTCGGCAAGCCAGAGTTTCGTCTGGGCCCTGTTCGATCGGGATCCGCTGCCGACATGGTCGGCGGATCGCGTCACGCTGCTGGGCGATGCGTGCCACCCCATGCCGCCCTTCCAGGCGCAGGGCGCAGCCATGGCCATCGAGGATTCGATCGTATTGGCGAAATGCCTGCAGGCCGAAGGCGTCTCGGACAGCGCGCTGCAGCGCTACGAAAAGCTGCGCAAGCCCCGCACTTCGAAGGTTCTCGCCAGCGCACGCGCCAATATGGGCGTCTTTCACCGCTCAAACGCCGTGACGCAGGCGGCGACCTATGGTCCGATGAAACTCGCGGACAGGCTCTTCCCGTCTTTCGTCCGCTCGCGACAGGACTGGATCTATGGCTACGATGTTCGGAACGTCACGGTTTAGGGCGGTCGGTTCGGCCGCGGGTCTGGCGCTGATCGCCACCCTGGCAACCGCGTGCGAACCAAAAGGACCCACGCGCGCCGCATCCGATGCAGTGGTCTCTGACGTGGCCGACAAGGGCGCAGCCTGGCCGCTGCTTCTGGCGCACTGTCTGCGGTCTCCCGCCTGCGACCCGATGAGCGATTTTGGCGATGGCGCCGGAGAAGCGTCCAACGGTGTCGGCTCGGTCGTCTGGTTCGTGCAGGCGCGCGACAAGGTAGGCGAGGGCGGGCAGGATTACGGCGCCAAGGCGGAACTCAGCCTGCTTGGCGTCCGCGGCGTCGGCGGCAAGGCGGGGCGGCCCCTGACGATCGACGAACTGCCAGACAATCTCGGCGGCGCGCGCGCCAAACGCTCGACGCTGACCATCGATTATCGCGCCCCTTCGGGAACGCTCGAGCCATACTCCCTGCAGATCATCTCGCCCTTTCTTACCGGAATCGCAAAGGGCGTGGACGAGGCGAAATTGGAAATCGTCGGGGCGGAAGGCGTACTGTTCTCCGCGACAGCGGGGGGCATGGCCGCCGCCGAGACGCCCGTGAATGGCGGCTACAAGGCGCCGGATGCAATGGTGTTCTACGCCTCGCAGAATATTCGCGACGAGCCGCTGCCGAAACTGTTGACTGCGCTGGCGGAGGGCGAGTCGCTGTCGCTGCGCCTGAAAGCCGCCGACGGTGAAACCATGCTGCAGGATGCGCTCTACGCTGATGGTTATGTTGCCGCGCTTGAGCAAGCGAGCGCCGCCCTCAATGACGCCGGCATCGCAACCCCCATCGTCGAACGTTGCGCACCGCTGATGGGCAAGGACGATGCCTTCTGGCGTGCCGCCACGATCGTCCCAGCGTCAACCGTCTGCGATCCGCGCCTCACCGACCAGCGCCGCTAGTTCAAAGCAGCGGCGCGTCTGGTGCAGTCGTCTACAGAAATCCGCAGCGCCTTGGCGTCATAGTCGGTCTGCGCCTTGTCGCGGTAGGCGAGCGAGTACCCGGCGGAGGCCGGTTCGGTGGTGACGCCCTCGGCGACCAGTTTCGTGAGGCCAGCCCGGTCGAGCGCTTCCTGGTCGCGCAGGATCATCGACGCCTTGTCAGGGTGCGAGTCGTTGATGCGAACGCTGAACTCGGCGCTGAGCACGCCCGCGCAATACATGTCGTCCCTGGCGGCCTGCGAGCCCATGGCGAAATAGTTGACGCCATTCATCTCGTAAATCTTGCGGGTGTCGGTGGTCGCATCGCCGCCGGTTCCGAGACCCGTGTCTGGCGGGGTGATCGTCGGTATGTCGAGTTGCAGGGGCGGCAGGTCCAGCTTCGGCGCCGGTATCTCGATGTGCGGCAGGCTGGCGAGCCGGCTCTCCATGATCTCACGTTCGCTTGGCTGCGTTGCGCGCCAGATCATGCCGCCGCCGAACACCACGATGGCGACAAGACCTATGATCTGGCGTGGCTGAAGTTTCATGATCCCGGGCCCCGCTCGCCGCGCCTATTCCGGAATCGGTATGGCGGCTGCACGCTTGTTGCAATCGGCGAGGGACATGCGCGGCTTGCCGGCCTTGCTGTCCTTCTCGACCTGCGCGGCATAGGCGTCGGAAATCGCCCGCGCGTGTCTCGCGTGCGCCGCCTTCTCCGCGACCAGCTTGTTGATGCCATACTCGCCGATGACGAAACCCAGCGTCTGCGCCTTGCGCAGCAGCGCCTCGTCCACCGGTGCGAGCGCGTCGGAGAGGTCCGGGTTCTCCTGATAGATCAGCGCCGAACAATAGAGCGCCTCGCGCGCCTCTTGCGAACCGATGTCGAGAAGATCCGCGGGAAGGGGCGGCGCACCCGGGGGGATCGCAGGGGTCGCCGCAGGCGGAGCAGGTTCGGCCATGGCCGTGGAGGGGACAACGTCGCGCTGCTGGCTGCCGCACGCGGCTAAGGCGAGCGTGGCCGCGCCAATCAGAAATACAGAGCGAAGCCACATGTCGAACGCCTCCCGTTTACGCAGACTGTGATAGCGCAGCCGCCCCGCGGGGCAACCAGCGAAGACGCCAGCTGACTCAACACTCCGCGAGCCCTATAGAACCCCCGCGATGGATATCTGGGTCTGGGCCAATTTCACGCTGCTGTTCCTGGCCGGAGGCCTCACCCCCGGACCGGCCGTGATCCTCGTTACCACCGCCTCGATCCGCTACGGTTTCTGGGCGTCGATGGCGCCGGCGGCGGGGATTTGCGCCGCCAACCTCGTCTGGATCTCCCTGGCGGCATCTGGTGTCGCCGTGGTGGCGAAGGCCTTCCCCGAGGCCTTCCTGGCATTCAAGATTGCGGGCATTGCCTTCATCGTATGGTTAGCCTGGCGCACTGCATTCGGCGCGCCGGTCGATCTGCTCCGCCGCGATCCGCCTCCGCGCCGCAAGCTGTTCGCACATGGCGTCGGCCTGCAACTCGCGAACCCCAACGCACTGGTCTATTTCGGCGGCCTGCTGCCGACCTATTTCAACCCCGACCACGACATGATCCCGCAAGTCTTGATCAGCATGGCGACGGTCACGGTGTGCGAGATGTTCGGACTGGTGGTCTACGCCAGCAGCGCGGACATGCTGGCCCGGCGCTTCCAGTCAACAAGCTTTGCGCACGGATTTTTCAGAATAGCTGCACTCGCCATGGTGATCTCCGCCGGCTTCGCGGTCTACCTGACCTGGGCCGCAACGGGCCGCTAGCTCAATCGACGAACTCAGTCGCCGATCTGGCCCGTGCGGAGCGGCAGGTCCATCGGGCGGACGTCCGGAACGGTGTCTTTGCGTACGTGCGGGTCGAGCAGGCAGCGATCACGCTCGACCGGATCGTTCTCGAAATGAGAAAGGCAGACCTGTTCCTGCGACAGCTCGGCTTCCGACTTGCCTGGCGAGGCGCAGGCGGACGCTGCAAGGCCGAGGGCAATGCACGACAAGGCAAGTTGAACGCGGCCCATCTGGTCTCTCCTGCACGCCCCATCCTTCGTCTACGCCGAACGCATCAGGGCAGCTAGTGCTCGCCGGCAACAAGCGGACGGTCGATCAGGACGGCAAGCAGCAGCGCCGGGCCGCCGATGGCTTCCCAGCCATGGCTGGTGCCGCGCTGGATCACGATCTGCCCCGGCTTCACGCGCGTGCGCGCCTTGTCGAGGATAAGGTCGACCTCGCCTTGCAGGAGACAGATTACGTCAAGCGAGGCCGTCCTGTGCATCGCCGGATGTTTCGACTGGTCGGTGAGGTGGTGGTCCGCATCGAACGACGCGAATCGTTCGCGCACGACGGCATTGAACTGCTCGTCAGGAATCCCCGGCGGACGCGGATTGATCGCAAACCAGCGCACGCGCACCTTTCCCGGATCAGGCGACAGCACCGTGCGTTTCGGCCCAAGATCGGTGTGGTCGGTCGGATCGAGCGCGCCGGCGACAACATCGTGCCAGATGTCGAACAAGCCACCGACCTCGATCGGCCCGCTGGTCGCGGCGGGCGGACCATCGACGATGATGACACTGTCGCCCGAAGCATCATCCCCAGTGATGATCCGGCGCATGGTCGTCGCGAAATCCTGCATGGCGTTCGTCCCTGTGTTTTTACGAACGCTACACCGGCCCGCGAACTGGACAAAAGGGCTTGTTTTGAGTGCGTGTGCGCGAGACACGAGAAGGATGAGCGAGGCGGAGCGGGCTGAGCAACTGGTCACGACCGGGTGGGCGCTTTACCAGGCGGGCAACCGGCGCGGCGCATTGCGTGATTTCCATGCGGCGCTCGCGATTGACCCAGATTGTGCTGACGCGCTGGTCGGCTTGTCGCAGGCGCAGATCGCGCTCAACATGCTCCACGAAGCGGGCGAGACCGCCAACCGGCTGCTCGAGCTGTCGCCCAACCTTGCACAGGCGCATCGCATCAGGGGCGAAGTGTTGCGACGTCAGCGCAAGCTCGCGCCGGCGCGGAAATACTTCGAGGAGTCGATCCGGCTTAATCCTGACGAAGCGCTCGGCTATCACTACCTCGCCGTCGTCGAGTTCGAGCAGAAGCAGTATGCGCGTGCGCTGAAGACGGTGGAGGCGGGCCGCAGGATTGCGCCATGGTATGGCGTGCTGGCGGCGCAGAAGGCGCTGATTCTGCTTCACTTCAAAGGCCCCGCGGCGGCCGAGCCCTTCGCCGACGAGGCGCTGCGTCTGTCCCCGGACGAATCCTACGTGATGACCGAGGCGGCGCGCGTTGCGCTGATGCGCGGCAAGTTGCAGAAGTCGCACGACCTGCTGGAAGTCGTGCTGCGCCGTGATGCCAACGATCAAGACGCGATCTCGCTGTTCCTGCTGACCGAGCCCAATCGCTATCGGCTGCTGCGCGCCAACGCGCAGTTCCAGTTCTGGCGCAAGGGCTACGGCGTGGCCGGCTGGCTGGCCTGGCTTCTGGTCTGGGCCGTGTTGTTTGCGGCGCTGATCATCGTGGCCCTCGCCGGACGCGTGCCCGCCATCGTCGTGGCAGTGGCCTACCAGCTGTTCTGGCGCGCGCAGTATGCAGGGCACCGCAAGCGCGTGCGCGCCCACTTCGCCCAGACGCAGCTGAAGCCCGGCTTCTGAGCCGTCACGCGCCCCTGCGCGCCGCTTTGTCGAGACGTTGGATTTCCTTGTGACGCGGGCAGCGCACCTCATGGTCGTTGACCATGCCCATCGCTTGCATGCAGGCATAGACGATGACGGGTCCGCAAAACTTGAAGCCCCGCTTCTTCATGTCTTTCGCGATTACCTCTGACAGCGCCGTCTTCGGCTGCACATTGCGCCAATGGTCGAGCTTGTTGACGATCGGTTTGTCGCCGACAAAGCCCCAGACATAGCCGGCGAAATCCTCGCCGCGCTCGGCCATGTCGAGATAGACCTGCGCGTTCCTGATTGTAGCTGCGATCTTGATCGGTGAGCGGATGATACCCGGATTTTGCATCGCACGGTCGATGCGCTTCTGCGTCCAGCGCGCGACTTTTTCCGGATCGAACCCATCGAACTCCTCGCGCATGGTCTCACGCTTGCGCAGGATGGTGATCCAGGAAAGTCCCGCCTGATGTCCATCGAGTTGGAACTTCTCCCACAGCGCACGGCCGTCACGTTCGGGCACGCCCCATTCATCATCGTGATAGCTGCGATAGAGCGCGTCGCCCGCTGGGGCCCAGCCGCAGGGGATATCGTCGAGCGGTTTCATCAGGCTTTCGCCTCCTTCGCCGCAGCGAGCGCAGCCAGTTCCCCGGCCAGCCAGTCGGGTCGATCGAACACCACGGGAGACACGTCGGCGGTAATGACCTCGCCCTTCGCCTGCGCATCAGCCAGACGATCGATGCGCACACGGGCGAGGGCGGCGCCGCCGGAAACCGACGTCAGCACGCCGATTTCGAAACCATTGGCGAGTACGGGCGCGCCCGGCCGGGTTCCCGGCGCGACTTCGGCGCGAAGCGTGCGACGACGGGCGGTGGCGCGACGCTTCATGCGCGAGACAACTTCCTGACCGACGAAGCAGCCCTTGCGGAAATCGACGCCATTGGCGAGGTCCATGTTGATATCGGCGGGGAACACATCCTCAGGTCCAAAATCGAAATCCTGCTCAGGGACGCCGGCTGCAATGCGTGCGGCGTGATAGGACGCAGCGTCAGTTGTCGCCGCACGCGGACCGATCAGGCGAGCCGGCGCGCCTGTGCTACGTGGGTCGTTTGCGCCGGTGAAGACGGTGACGCCAAGATCGCTGCGCTCGCTCACAACAACCGCCGCACGCAGCTTCATCAGCGTCAGCCGCTTGATCAGCGCAGGCACGATGGAGCTTGCGCAGTCGAGCAGAATTTCCGCGCCCTGGCGCGATACCAGAAAGTCCGCGATGATTTTCCCCTGCGGGGTCAGGAGCGCGCCGTAATGTAACTCGCCTTCTGCGAGACCCAGCGTAGACACCGTCACAATGCCGTTCAGGAACGGTTCGGCGTCTGCGCCGGTAACCGAAACGATGGAACGATGGGCGAGGAAAATCGGCTGATGCATCTGTGACAATTAGGGATTTCGCTCCGCATCGATAAGGCTGCGCGCCGGCGAAGCAAGCTGCGTGATCGGGCTAAACTCTGTGTCACCCATAGGCGCCCGCCTTTTCAAGCCTGCGACGTTATGCAATAGGGAGAGCGTCGAATTCTGCACAGGTTCGGTTGCTCTCCTTGCTCTACTTGCGGGTTCGCCCGCTGGATCGAGCTCCGGATCTGGCCTTCCGAACAGGCGATTTTGACGGCCCCCGGGAGCGCGGCTGCAAGCGCTCTCTCATTTGTTTCACGGGTACCCCCCGGTCTCGTGGACGCCTATCGAAAGACTAGATCTAGATGGCTACCGGTACTGTTAAGTGGTTCAACGAGCAAAAAGGCTTCGGCTTCATCCAGCCGGAATCTGGCGGCGCGGATGTGTTCGTTCACATCTCGGCCGTTCAGCGCGCCGGGCTCGCCGGCCTCAATGAAGGTCAGCGGGTGAGCTTCGAGCTCGAGAAGGACAAGCGTTCGGGCAAAATGGCCGCGACGCAAATCCAGCCGCTCTAAGCGACTGACACTCCATCCGGCCAGGGTGGAGTTCACGCAAAAAACTTCGAAACGGGTCGGCCTCACGGTCGGCCCGTTTTTTACTGGGGGCGGGTCAGAAAGCTAGCTGCGATCCTCGTCCACCAGGCCGCGTGCCTTCAGCTGGGCGGCAAGGGCTGTACCTGGACGCACGAACAGCCGTGTATGTCCCTTCGTACCCAGGCGGTCGAGTGCAGCCTCATATGTTTCATCGCGCCCCAGATCGAACTCGCCATCATAGCTGGACATGTCGCCATCGATGACCAGCCATGGCCGCCCTGTCGCGACCAGCTTGAAGAAGCCCGCATTGAGGCGCTCGGCTTCTTTGCCCATCAGACCGTATTCAATGCTCACACCCGCGTCGCTGAGGCGCGTCGCGCCATGCGCGCCGAGCGGATGCGGATCGTTGACGGCGATGACGACGCGCGAGACACCCGCTGCCAGTAAAAGCTGCGAGCACGATGCGCTTCCGCCCGAACGCTGGTTGCAGGGTTCGAGCGTAACATAAGCGGTCGCCCCACGTGCGCGGCCGCCCGCCGCCGTCAGCGCGATCTCCTCGGCGTGCGGCCGTCCGCCATCGCCGGTCGCGGCTTCGCCGACAATCGTGCTGCCGGCCACGATCACGCAGCCGACGCTGGGGTTGGGGGATGTACGGCCCAGCTGCGCCCGCGCCAGCTCAAGCGCACGGGCCATGAAATGCGCGCTGTCTTCCGCGGAAGGACGCGCGCTCATGCTCAGACCTTCGGCAGCGGTTTGGCGCGCGCAGCGTCGAGATAGCGCGCAGACATCACATGCAGAGAAGCGTCGAGATCGATCAGCAGCGGATTGCCGGTCGGGATCTCGACTTCGGTGATCTCGCTGTCCGGCACCTTGAACAAGTGCTTGACGATCGCCCGCAGACTGTTGCCGTGGGCCGCGATCAGAACATTCTCACCGGCCTTCAGCTTAGGTGCGATTTCCGTGTCCCAGTAAGGCAACACGCGGTCGAGCGTCGTCTTGAGGCTTTCGGTCGCGGGAATACTGATGCCGCGATAGCGCGCGTCTTTCGAAAGATCGAACTCACAGCCCGCGATCATGTCCGGCGGCGGGATGTCGAACGAACGTCGCCAGACCTTAACCTGATCGTCGCCGTGCTTGGCGGCGGTCTCCGTCTTGTTGAGACCTGTCAGCCCGCCATAGTGTCGCTCGTTGAGACGGTAGTCCTTGATGACGGGCATCCATAGCCGGTCCATCTGTTCCAGCGCGAGGTTGAGGGTGCGGATCGCGCGCTTCTGTACGGAGGTATAGCCGCAGGTGAAGTCGACGCCGGTTTCGCCGAGCAGGCGTCCCGAGGCGCGCGCCTCGTCTTCGCCCAAGGCCGTCAGGTCGACGTCCCACCAGCCGGTGAACCTGTCTTCCAGGTTCCATTGGCTTTGACCGTGCCGGATCAACGCCAGCTTCGCCATGCTCGAACTCCCGCTGCAAATCTGCGAATTCTCAAGCACGTTCGGAGACGGGAAGGAAGCGTTCAGTCGCCTTTGGTCGCCTGCCAGCTGGCGAGCACGTCGCGGGCGCGGTTGGTTTCCGGGTCCATCCTGGCATCGTGCTCTGGCCGCTTGGCGGCCAGCTCGATGACATATCCGTCGGGGTCACGAAAATAGATCGAGTCGATCATGCCGTGATCGGAGACGCCGCGCACCTCCATGCCGAGCGCCCAGCCCTTTTCCATCCAGGCAGGGAGATCGGCCGGCGGCACTTCGAGCGCGATGTGCAGGTCGAAATCGTGCTGGACCTTGAAGTCAAACGGCATGTCCGGCGCTTCGAAGAAGCCGAGGCAGGAACCATCCTTCATCTGGTAGAAATGATGCAGCACGCGCGTCTGGCGGCCAGTCTTGGTGGTGGTGATCTCGAACGCGTTGACCAGCGGCAGGCCGAGAAAATCCTCGTAGAACCGCCGCGTGGTTTCAGAATCGCTGCAGCGATACGCGTTATGATGAAGTCCAAGAATGTTCATGTGACGCCCCGCGCGTCGCCGCCCCCACAGGCAACGCGCGAGCCTATAGCATGCCTTTCGCGCGCGCCCAGCGCCGGACTGTAATCAAGTGTAGCGGCGCCCTAGTGCGGCGTCGAAGCGACCAGGAAGTCATCAGCCACTTGCGCGCCTTGGTTGTTTTCACGGCGCTTGTAGGCTTCCAGCAGCGAGGAATAGGGCGGAGCATACTGCCAGCCATTGGCGGCGGTGTTCAGCTTGATCTCGAAATGAAGGTGCAGCGTCGTCGGCGTGCCTCCGAAATCATTCGAGACATAGCCGATCACATCCCCCTTCTTGACCGTCTGGTTGGTCGCGATCTTCAGCTTCGCCATGTTGAGGTGGAGATAGCGGTAGATACGCCCGCCTGAGTCGCCGCGCAGGGTGATCGAGTAGGAACCGACGTTTGAGATGACGCCGTCCTCGACCGCCACGATCTCATACCGCGTGCGGTCCGCAGCTTTCGTTTTTACTTCCAGCTTGCAGCCTTCGGGCGTGCCGACGCGGATGTCCTGGCCGAGGTGGACGCCGGTCTTGGCGCACCATGGCGTCGAGTTGGCAGTCGAGCGACTCTCGCAATAATTGTCGCGCCACGGGGCCGTGAAATTGCGCACGTCGCACTGGTCGCCGCCCTTGATGCCGCCGCCCCAGCGATAGACCTGGGTTTGTGCAACGGCCGGTGCGCTCTTGATCGGGAATGTCATGTCCGGGACGAGCACCGACATTTCAGTCGTACCCGCGCCGCTGCCGGGCGCCAGATTGCCAACGCGGAAGAAGTAGAAGGACGGCGTCACCGGCGCGGGCGTCGGCGTCACCGGCGGCGTGGCGGGTGTCGGCGTCGCAGGGGTTGCTGGCGCCGGCGTTTCCGGCGTTGTCGCGGGCGGTGTCACCGGAGGCGTCGTCGGTGTCGTCGGCGTGATCTCCGCTGTTTCAGTCGGGACCGGCAGGGGCGGCAGGACTTCGCCGGTCTCGGCGCTTTCCAGCGGCTTGCCATCACCGGTATCGACAGCAGGATTCTCGGGCTTGTTCTCGAACGGCGTGCCATCAATGCTGGGCGCGCCCACGTTTGCGTTGGGGTTTGGCACTGAGCCCCCGAGCGGATCGCCCGGGTTCAGGGGATCATTGCCGATCAACGGCGGCGGCGGCGGCGGCGCCGAAGGGTCGGCGGGGACGTCCTCTTCCTTCGCTGCGATCTGGACCCACGGCCAAAGCAGCACGCTCTTGGCGTCGCATGCGCCGAGCAAAGCTGTCGACGCCAGTACGACAAATCCGATCCGGATCGATGACCGTTTCATCCCGCCACTCCCGCACACCCAAGTTCCACACAAACAAGTCCCGCGTCGTCGCGCGGGGTCACCCCTAGCGCGATTGCGCCACGAACAGGCTTTCTGCGAATTCCTTGGCCTGCGCCTCGTTGATGCAGCCATCCGGGCTGTCGACTTCGCGGCACTCGAACTCGATCAGGTAATCCGCGCCATAGCGCGAGAAAGACAGCGAGGCGCCAGCCTCGGCCGGCTGGAATTTCATCTCGGCCTTGTCGGCGGCAGGCGTCCCGCCCGTGGCGTAGGCCTTCTGCGATCCGTTCACGATCACGTCGTAGCGCGGCTGGTGATAGGTTGCGAAATAGCCGTCCTTGGTGATGCGTGGCGGCACGGGGCGATCGCTCGCAGTCTGGACGATGCCGCCGGGCAGCAGCATCGGCACGACCAGCGGGTCGCTTCCGGCAGCTTGCGGGACGACGACGTCGGCCGGGCGTTTGGCGAGATCGGCGCGCGCGGCCTCCCAGTTTACCTGGCCCGAAACCGGAGCGGGGCCCTGTGGCGCCGAAGCTGCCTGGACAGGCTGTTCGCCAGCGGGGGCTACAGCGGCGGGCGCTGGCGCTTTTTCGTTACCGCATGCCGTCGCAATGAGCGCGATTGCGGACAGGCCGGCCAGAACCAGGGCTTTCATCATTGTCCTCCGGGGTGAGCCGTCATGTTCGGCTCTGCATAGGAAACATCTGCGACAGAGCCGAGCCTGGCTGCAATCGTTTTCATTGCCGGCAATTGTTCGGCGGCCGGCCCTGAACCGTCATGCACCAGCACAAGCTCGTTGGAATAGGTCACGCGGTCGAGCTTCAGTTTCGCAAACTCCGGCCGGTTGGCCTTCCATGCATCGAACTTCGCCCTTGCGGAGCTCTGGTCCTTCCAGAACGCGTCGATGATGTCCTTCATCTTGGCGTCGTCCTTGAATTTGACCACGATCTCCATCCCCATCTGCGTGGACCCACCGCCTGAGGGCTGGTCGAACTGGATGCCCGGCAGGCCAGGCTCGGGCGCAGCAGCAGGTGAAGGTGCGGCGGTCGGCGCGGAGGTTATCGCAGGCGGGATCGCGCCTGCTGGCGCCGAAGGGTTTTCCGGCGAACTCGCCAGGAGCGACACGCCGATGATGGACGTGATTATGCCGATCGCCGCGGCCGTGGGACCGGCGGCCTTGAAACGGTTCGCCTCGTGAGCGGCGCCCGGGGCGTCTGACACAGCCATTCTCCCTCTCCTCCTGGGACATACCCCCGCGGAAGATGGACCCAAGGGTCCTTTCCGCTGGTTATGACATGTCCCCCCCGGCCTGTTGAACGCCTATTGAAGCTGTGCGTTCGACAGATTCAGCATTTTTCCCCCGCACGGGCGATAACACATGTCGGCCGAACCCGGGATCGGCGTCGATCCCGGGTAGGCCGAGCACGCCCCCGAGCACTGCATGTTGGTTCGCGGCGTGGTCGCCGTCATCAGGCGGGTTTTGAGCTCCGATGGCACCGCCGAGGGGAATTTTGTCTTCAGCAGCGCCAGCGCTGCGGACACGTGAGGGGCGGCCATCGAGGTCCCGTTCTCGTACGAATAGTAGCACTGCGCGATCTTCTGGCTCGGGTTCACCGGATCCGTGCAGTTCTTCGAATACTTGGTCGACAGGATGCCATCGGGACGGCCGTCACGATCATCGTCGCGAGACATGTCGCCGCCCGGCGCCATGATCGAGACGTTGGCGCCGAAGTTCGAATAAGGCGTCAGCACGCCGCGCGCATCGTTGGCCGCAACCGAGATCACGTTCTGGCAACCGCCGGGAGCAAAGTACTGTGTGTCGACGCGGGCATTGCCGGCTGCGGAGACGACGATGGCGCCAGCCGCGACCGCATCGTTGATCGCCGCCTGCATCGAGGCGGGGCAGGGCCCGAACAGGCCGATCGACAGGTTGATGACATCGGCGGGTTTTGAGTTCCAGACCTCATTGCCCTGCAGGTCGCGGGCCGGAACCGTGCCGGCAGCCCAGCGAATGCCGTCATTGATGTCCGACAGCTTGCCGCCGCAGCGGCCGAGCGCGCGCACCGGTACGATGGTGACGTTCCATGCGCCGCCAGCCACGCCAGCGGCGTTGTTGGTCGCGGCGACGCCGATCGTGCCGGCCACGTGCGTGCCGTGGAAGCTGTCGCCGACGGTGGCGTCGTTCGGGTCGCACTTGTCGCCCGGATCGTTGGGATCGCTGTCACGACCATCACCGTCATTGCCCATGATCGGATCGGAGACCATGTCGAAGCCCGGCGCGAGGTTTGGCGAACCCTTGATGTCGGGGTGGTTCATCTGGATGCCGGTGTCGACAACCGCAACCACGACACTACGCGATCCGGTATCCTTGGCGCGCGCCCAGAAACCGCTGAAACCGGCGCCGCCGCTCGACTGGCCAACCGCTGCGCCGAGGTCGCGGAAATTCCACTGCAGGCTGAACAGGGGATCATTCGGCTTGCTGGTCGAAACCGTGACGGGCTGTTGCGTCGGCTTCTTCATCATCTGGTTGTTGAAGATGAAGTCCTTCTCGACATACTGGTACTCACCGCTCTCTCGCAGCACTTTGACGACGCACTCGGTCGCGAGCACGGGGTCGGCCTTGATCTTCTCCATGTCGGGCGTGCCGGCGCATTCCGCGTCTGCGCCCTGTCTTTGAGGAGCGAACAGCGAGCGCATGGTCGCGACTTTCTGGAAGTCGAGCTTGCCTTCCCGGAACTGGGTCGGGTTGACGCCGATGGTGATGCGCATCTGTCCGCCTTCACCCGGCGTGACGATGCCGGAAAGGCCGAGCTTTTCGAGCTGACGACCGGCCTTGTCGCGCGCGGCGACAGCCGTATCGACGTCGAGACGCGCACGCACCTGCAGCGCTTTCGGTATCGGCGCTGCAGCGTCCGCCATCTTGCGCGCCACCGCGTCGCCGAGCGCCTGTGCTGTCTGGGTATTGGCCTTGAACGTGTCTTCGGCCGCCTTGCGGGCCGTGCGCAGCGTTTCCGGCTTCAGGTCGACGCCGGTGTCACGCAGCGCTTCCTTGAGCGCTCTCGGCGCTGCGATCTGCGCCTGCTGACGAAGCTCGCCTGCTGTCGGCAGCTTGATCGTCGCGCGGCCCGCAACTGCGCCGGGCTTGAGGATTGAGGGCGCGCCATCCTTGGTCACGCGGTTGGATTCCGGCGCCTGCGCTGCGGTGGCTGGCGCCTGCATGGCGGGCGGCGGGCCTGCCGGCACGTCGAGCGATTCCGGGAGCGGCGCGTCGTTGGTGTTGAGGGCGCTTGCGGCCTGCGACGCGTCGGTCGGCTCCTCGATGAGGCTGAAGCTTTCCGGCTCGAGCACGGGCGCGGTGATCTCGACCTTCGGCATGGCGATGACCGATCCGACGGCGTAGAAGCGCTGGGTCTGCAAGAGCGTATCGATGTCGATCGGCGCGAGCTCGACCGGCGCCTGCATCGGGCCGAAGAGGGCGCGGTCATCGACCGAGGCCGTGGCCATGATCTGTTCGTCCGAGACGACCAGCACGCCTGAATCCTGCGATCCTCCGGTGATCTGCGAGAGAGCCTCGCTTGCCAGCTTGCCGGCCTCGTTGAGGCGGTCGCATCCCGTCGTCGTCGCGAGCATCGCCGCCAGGACAAACCCCGTTATGTACCGCTTCATTGCCATCACCCCGGCTCCCAAACACCACGCATGTGCCGGTTGTTTACCATGTCATTCCCACATGGCGAATGCCCGGACCACATCGGGCATAGCTGTCTTGCATGACAGGCGCACTCGGCGGGCGCTTCGGACCCGGAACGATCGTCATCGGTCACGCCAGACCTGCGCTCCAGGTCCCAATTGGTCCCCAAACGCCATGCTCCTGCCATGTCCCGGCGCAACCCGCGCCTCTTTCGACCCCTGAAGTGGGATCGGCACGGAGGATGCAGGGGTCAGCGTCATGTCAGGCGGAACCAACAGCAAGTTCGTCTCCCGGCTCGTCGCGCTGCTCTTCATGGGGCTGGCTCTGGCGGGTTGCTTCGCCATGCTGTCCAGCGGCGAACGCTCGTTATTTGCCGATGTTGGCTCCGGCGAAATGGCGCGCTAGCCTTTCCTCCGGATCGAGCGGTCACCCGGATAATTTGCAATATGCAATGCAGGGTGGCCGGATAGCTTCCGCGCACGGCGTCGTCGGCGGCTGGTCGGGGTCGCGGGAAGGTGGGGCCGAAATGAAGTTCGGACGCATGGTCCTGCTGACAGGCGCAGGCGTGTCCGCCGAGAGCGGCATGGGCACGTTTCGCGACCAGGGCGGGATATGGACGCGCCACCGTCTCGAAGACGTGGCGACGCCGGAAGGCTTCGCACGCAATCCGCAGCTGGTGCATGATTTCTATAACGCCCGCCGCAAGGCGCTTAAGGATGCGGCCCCCAACCCGGCGCACCATGCGCTGTCACGGCTGGAACGAGCGATGGCTGCTGCGGGGAATGAGCTGCTGCTGGTCACGCAGAACGTCGACGACCTGCACGAGAAAGCTGGCTCCCAGTCGCTGCTGCACATGCACGGCGAGCTGAAGCGCGTGGCGTGTGTGTCCTGCGGTGTGAAGGGCGCATGGGACGACGACCTCTTCACAGATACGGAATGCTGGCGTTGCGGCACGGGCGCGTTGCGACCTGACGTCGTGTGGTTCGGAGAGATGCCCTATGGCATGGATGCGATCTACGACCGCATCGCCGCCTGCGATCTCTTCGTCTCGATCGGCACGTCCGGCGAAGTCTATCCGGCCGCGGGGTTCGTGCACGAAGCACGGCAGGCTGGCGCGCATACAGTCGAGCTCAATCTCGAACCTTCCGTCAATGCGCGCGATTTCCGCGAGGGGCGCTATGGTCCCGCTTCGCAGGTGGTGGATGAGTGGGTCTCCGACCTGATCGGCAGGATCAGCCCGTAGACGTTGGGCTGGCAGGCGACAGGGCCACGGCCAGCGCCAGTCCGAACAGCAGCGTCACCAGCGGCGTCATGGTGAAGCGCTCGGGCTTTGAGCGCGAGATGGCGTTCATGGGAATGCCCAGAGCAAGATAGGCGACTGCAACCCATGCGCCGATGCTCGGGATCGCAGCGTCGGGGAACACGCGCGTGAGACCTGCACGTTCAAGAATAGTGAGCGCGATCAGCGCATAGATCGCGATAGCGACAAGGCTGCCAATCCGAAGATTTGCCGGGAGCTTCGCGTGTGCGCCGCCCCAGGCGAAATGTCCCAGTGGCGCGCCCAGCGCCAGTGCAAGCTGAAAGATGGCGAGGCCGCTCAGCAAGACGCAGAAGATGATCGCGCAAGTATCCGTGCTCATGATGATGACTCGTGCCCATACCGCTGGCAGGGTCAACGCTTCCGCTGCGTGAACTTGAACGCACCCGAAACGGGGTTACGCTCGCGGAAACTAATGAGAGCCCCCCCAAATGCCCGACAGCGCGGTCACACAACGCTTCGAAACTCTGGTTCAGACAGGGCAAGGCGATCCGGCCGCTCTGGCGCGCGCCGCCAAGCAGGGCGATGTCGCCGCCGCTCTCGATCTTGCCGCGTTACTCACGCGCGCCGGATGGGTCGAGCCCGGTACGATCCGCGATGTCTATGACGCCGCGGCGGCGGGGTGGTTCGGTTACGATCACCCGACGGCTGATCTCACGCGCGGCACGGGCGCGGCGCTGCCGGCGCTGTGGCCCAAGTTCTGGGAATTCATCGACGACACGACGAAGATGGACCCCGGCGGGTTTACGATGCGCGTCGCGGCGCTCGGCCAGTATGTCGAGCAGGGCTTCGACGTGCGCGCCGGCCAGGCGAGCCTGGCTTTCCCGGGCGTGCCTGATGCCGTTGCACAAGGGTGGCCGCCCAAATTCACCATGGAGGAACTGGCGGCCCTCCCGGAAGGCTCCCTCGGCAATGAGTTCCATCGCCAGATCGTCGACAATAATTTCGATCTCGAAGTGCTCGACCGCGACACGCTCGGTCTCGCCGCCCTGCGCCCGCCGCTCGACTATCTGAATGCGCGCGCGCTGCAGTGTCACGACCTCTGGCACCTTGTCGGCGGCTATCACCTGACGGCGTTGCACGAGACAGCCATCTCCGGCTTTCAGCTCGCGCAGTTCGGCCACAACTATTCGGCACAGTATCTCGCCTTCATCATCGCCAAGACCGCGATGAACCGGCCGGAGGGGATTCCGCTCGTGTTTGAAGTGACCCTCACGGGCTGGCGCCATGGCCGCGATACACCGTCGCTGCTGGGCGTCGACTGGAAGGATGTGTGGGACAAGCCGGCCGAAAAGGTGCGCGAGCGCCTGGGCGTGTCGGCCTACTCCTCGCCCATTCCGCCGGACCTGATCGAGCAGCTCGCCCAGGCGGGCATGTACTAGCGCTCGCTAGTCGCCGCCTGCATTGATCACGTCGATCTCCTCGTCCGACCAACCGAAATGGTGGCCGAGTTCGTGGACAAGGACGTGCGCGACAAGTTCTTCGAGCGCGATGTCGCCAGTGGCGGCCCATTCGTCGATGATCGGCATCCGGTAGAGCCACACCATGGGCGGCATATCCGACGGGGCTGAGTGCGTCTCCAGCGTCAGGGCGACGCCGGAGTAGAGCCCGGTCAGCTCGTAAGGGTTCTCGATCTTCATCGTTGCAAGGGTTTCGTCGTCGGCGAAGTCCTCGACCTTGATCGCCACTGCGCGCGCGTGGGTGCGGAACGGTTCGTCCAGCGCATCCAGCGCCATCTGCGCCATGGCCGCGATATCATCCAGAGAGGGGGCTGGACCCCAGAGCGCGTGCGCCGAATCGGTTGTTCTCATGTATCTCCTGTAATGCACGCGGCCCGGCGATCCTATGACAGTTGCATTGAAGGGCTTCCCTTTTCGCGCGTGACGCGCTTTCTAGCCCACCTGTCGCCCTGCGGAGTTTTCTGCCTTGTCCATGTCGTTCGAAGGTCTGCGCAACCTCACCACCACCCTGCGTATCTACCAGCGTAACAAGCAGGACCGGAAATGGGAGCCCGAGGCCCCCTATATGAAGGAGGTCGTGAATCCAGGCGATGTCTGCCTGCACTTTGGCGGATCGGACGGCCGGCACTCCTACCTCCTTTCCCAGCAGATCGGGCCGAAGGGCATTGTCCACGTCTACGAACCGTCGAATTACTCATACAAGATCATGACCCGCCTGCTGCGCTGGCATGGGCTCAAGAACGTCTATCCGCATAACGCGGCGATCGGCTCGACCGAGGGCACGATGCTGCTGTCGGTGCCCAAGAAGACCACCGGCCATATCGGCCGCGCCTATGGCGTGGTGACCGATCGGGGCGGCACAGCGTCGGACGAGATCCTTGCCACGGGCAATCGTACCGAATTCATCGACCAGCCGACCGAAGTCGTCTCGCTCGACGGGCTGATGGCCAAGGAAAAGCTGTCGCGCGTCGATTTCATCCGCTGCGATGTCGAGGGCGCCGAAATCCGCTTCATCGAGGGCGGCAGGAAAACGATCGAGCGGGACCTGCCGAGCCTGCTGATCGAAATCCACCCATTCTCGCTGCAGCGGAATTTTGCCTCGTCTGGCGAGGCCGTGCGCGACTACTTCACCAGCCTCGGTTATCGCATGTGGCAGCTCAACGACGACAACTCCCACATGTTCGAATCGACCCAGATCGATCCCAAGCGCCGCTGGAAGGACTACTTTCTGATCCACCCCAAGCGCGGCCCGACGCTGCCCGAAGGTATGTTCCGCAAGGCGTTTGCGAACTAGCTCTTCCGCCTTGTGCTACCGACTGTCGTGGCTACGGTGAAAGCGCCTTAGCGGAGGCTTTCGTGCGCCGTCGTTTTCCTGCCCAGACACCCGGAACGCTCTACCTGACCGAAGGGGGGCAGGAGACCGAGGTGATGTATCGCCACGGCTTCGAGCTGCCAGAATTCGCGATGTTTCCACTGCTCGACAATCCCTCGGCGGTTGAAGTGATGCGCGGCATGTACAGGCGCTATCTCGATGTTGCAGTCCAGCACAGCTGCGTTGCGCTGATGGGCGGGCTCGACTATCGCGCCAGCCCTGATTGGGGCCGCAAGATCGGCCTCAGCGACCAGCAGCTTGCCAGCTACCAGGAGCGCTCGATCGCCTTTCTGCGCGACGTGGCCGCACCTTACGCCGGACGCCTGCCGGGCGTGATGTACGTTGGCATCATCGGCCCGCGAGGCGACGCCTATTCGCTGAACCAGACGATCACTGCCGAGGAAGCCGAGGCGTACCACAGCTTCCAACTCGAAGGCCTCAAGGCGGCCGGTATCGATCTCGCCATGGCGATGACGTTCAACAGTGTGCCCGAGGCGGTCGGCGTGTCGCGCGCGGCGGCGCGCATCGGCCTGCCGCTGGAGGTATCGTTCACCCTCGACAGCAATCATCGCCTGAAGTCCGGCCCGACATTGAAATCTGCTATCGAGACCGTGGACTTCCAGACAGGTGGAGACCGGCCGGATTTCTATGGTATAAACTGTTCCCACCCGTTCGAATTCTCTCCCGCGCTGGAGCCTGGCACGTGGATCCGCCGCATCCGCAGCCTGCGTCCTAACGCGGCGATGATGGACAAGCAGTCGCTCTGCACGCTTGGCCATCTCGAGGAAGGCGATCCCGAAGCGCTCGGCGAGTTCATGGGGATGCTGGCGCGTAACCACCCGCACATCGACATGTGGGGCGGCTGCTGTGGCACGTGGGAAAAACATCTCGGCCACATCGCCCGCAATGTCAGCGCTGTGCGGCAGGCCAGCTGATCGCAGTTATCCACAAGCGGAGAGGGCGGTTGCCCTCGGCCCGGACTAGCGCAATAAAGAGAACCTAACAGGAACTCTCCGAGCATGGCCGTCTTCGCGACCTCACCGGCGCCTCAAGCCTTTGGCAATGCTGTTCCAAGTGGGAGAGCAGCCGAGATCGTGCGCGGCGCACAGCGCATGTTCGGCGAGCTGGGCCTTGCTTCGCTCACTGAAGTGACGCTTGCGAATGGCCGCCGCGCTGATGTCATGGCGGTCGGACCGAAGGGTGAGATCGTGATCGTCGAAGTGAAGTCCTGTCTCCAGGATTTCCAGACCGACCAGAAATGGCCAGAATACGCACCTTACTGTGATCGCTTCTATTTCGCCGTCGATTGCGATTTTCCGAAAGACCGGATCCCAGACCATGCCGGACTGATGGTGTGCGATGGCTTCGGTGGCGCCGTACTGCGGGAATGCCAGCCGGAACTGCTCAATGCTGCGCGACGCAAGGCGGTGACCCTGTCGTTTGCGCGCCTTGCCGCGGCACGCTTGATGCGTGCGGGTGCGCCCGCCGGCGCATCATCTTCCGAACCTGCAATCGATTAAGCTTTCAGTCCTACGCGATCATTCATGCCTTTGCTCTTTCCCATTGCCGCCACATCGCGAGAAGCGCTCGATGCCGAGCCCGAAGCTGGTGCGCGCACCATTGCCGAGGCGCGCGAGCTGGTGAAAGGGCCTGTGGCGCTGGTTTCCGACTGGCTGCGCCCGGCGCCGGCCGAAGCCGAGGCGCTGCAGCGCAAGGCGGAGCAGGGCATCTCGCGCGGGTTCGTGCAGATCTACGAGGATGCCAAGGGCCGCCCGGTCATCGCCGTCACATACTGGAAGCCAGGCGGCGAGAAGCAACCGCCTGCGCCGCGCTCCCGCCCCACCCAGGCGGCGGTTCCGGCCGAGGACCATACCGACGATCTTTACTTCACCAAGGCGGATGCGAAGGCGAAGCGGAAGCGCAAGGCGATCGATCCCAACCAGCTCGACATGTTTGGGTTGGGTCAGAAGAACGCCACAGACGCTGATTCCCCCGGCCCCGGCGGGGTCATTGTCGATGAAGACGCGACAGTTTCCGGGGATAGCGGCGGCGAAGAGTCCAGCTGACGGCTTCACCTCTGGCGCAGCACGTGCCTACAAGCCTTGTCCGCATCCTGCGCGGATGAGTGGCACGAAGCATGCGACCGGACGAACCATCCTCCAAGGGCGCGCCAAGACCGGCCGGCGAGACGCTGGGCGAGAGCGAGCGCGCACACTTTGCGGACCTGCTGCTCGCGGTGGCCGAGCGGCAGGATCGTCAGGCCTACGCTGAGCTTTTTGGCTATTACGCCCCGCGTGTGAAATCCTACCTGATGCGGCTCGGCGCCGATAACGCGCAGGCCGAGGAGATCGCACAGGACGTGATGGTCACGGTCTGGCGCAAAGCTCAGCTGTTCGACCGGCACCAGGCGTCTGTCTCGACCTGGATCTTCCGTATCGCCCGAAACCGCAGGATCGACCTTTTCCGGCGCGCCAAGCGCCCCGACCTCGATCCAGAAGAAACGATGATCCTGCCCTCCGGCGTCGAGGCGCCCGATGCGCGGGTTGAGGCGATGGAAACCGAAGCCCGGGTGCGGGCGGCGATGAAGGATCTGCCGGAAGAACAGGTGAGCCTGCTGCGGCTCGCCTTTTATGACGGCCTGTCGCACCGCGAGATCGCCGATAAGCTGGGTGTGCCTCTGGGTACCGTAAAATCACGTATCCGGCTCGCATTCGTGAAGATGAAGGCCAAGCTGGGCGATGAGTAGACCCGGGATGAGCAGACAGGCACTGATCCGCAGTGAAGCGGCCTGCGTAATGACGCCGATGAGTGGGAATTCGTGACAAAGAGTCTGGAGATGATCAGAGTTTCCCAGGAGACAGTGATTGATGACGCGACCCGCGCCGCCCTGGCGTCGGGACGAGCGGAGCCTGCGCTGCGCGTGTTCATCGATACCCTCATGGAAATGAGGGGAATTTCGGAACAGGAAGGCGATGTGATCGCCGCCCTCGCGCTGGAATCAGAGACGCCCGCGACCATGTCGCCGAGCGCCCTCGATATGGCGTTCGCGGCCATCGAGCGTGGCGGCAAACCTTCGGTCAGGCGTCCCTTGGCCTATCCCGAACTGGCTGAGCTGCCTGTCGCCCTGCGCGAGCTGATCCTTGACGCGGAGGGAAAGCGCGATTGGGCCTGGTCGGGTCCGGGCATCCGCCGGCTCGATCTCGGCGCCAAGGGTCCGCTGAAACTGGAAATCATCCGGCTCGACGCCGGCAAGGCTGTGCCCCGGCACACGCACAAGGGCGGCGAGCTGACGCTGTGCGTCCATGGCGCGTTCTCGGACAGCATCGCCACCTATGGACCCGGCGATTTCTCGATCACTGACGGCAAGGTACGCCACCAGCCCAAGGCCCACGACGACGCGCCGGCCTACGCGTTGGCCGTGACCGACGCCGGGCTGAACTTCGAGGGCGTCCTTGGCGCAATCCAGCGGGTCTTTGGCCAATAACCTCCCGGACAAGCGACTGGCGGTGACAGGCAGGCGCTGAGCCGCTACGAGCCGCGCCATGGCCCGACCGCAATCAGATAACCCCGCGACCATTGGCTGGCAGGCGCGCCTTGCCGCAGCCGAGCTTGTGCTTGTGGCGATGGGGGGCGCGTCCGACTTTGACGCAGCCATGGACAAGAGCCGCACGTTCAAGCGCCTGCAGGGGCCGGATCGTGGTTTTGCGCGGGCGATGGCGGGGGCGGCGCTGCGTGCTGTGGGCCGGATCGACTGGGCGCTGGGCGGGATGCTGAAGCGGCCGCTCGATGAGCTGCAGCCGCCGCTGCAGGCCTTGCTGCGCATCGGGGCAGCCCAACTCTGGATCATGAACGTCGCCGATCACGCTGCTGTCTCGGCCACGGTCGAGGCCGCAGGAAAATGGGATGACGCGCGCAAAGGGGGTGGGCTGATCAACGCCGTGCTCCGACGCGCCGCGCGCGAGGGCGACGCTTTTGCCAATTCGCCCGTGACGGCAGTGTGGCCCGACTGGCTGGCTGCGCGGATGAAGGCGTCGCTTGGGGCGGCGCAAGCCGAAGAGCTGGCATTGGCCCAGCTCGACGAGCCACCGATCGATCTCACGCTGCGCTCAGCCGAAGATGCAGAAGCGTGGGCTGAAAGGCTCGAGGCCGAACTGCTGCCCAACGGATCGCTCAGGCTGCAGTCGGGCGCGGGGCTGATGGAACTGCCGGGCTTCGCCGAAGGCGCGTGGTGGGTGCAGGACACGGCGGCTGCATTGCCGGCAAAGCTGCTCGGCGATGTGCGCGGTCAAGCTGTGGCCGATCTCTGCGCCGCGCCGGGCGGCAAGGCGATGCAGCTCGCTGCAATGGGCGCGAAGCTCTTCGCCATCGACATGTCACGCCAGCGCATCGCCCGCCTGCGCGAAAACGCCGAGCGCGCGAAGCTGCCCATGACCATCGTGGAATCCGATGCTCGCATGTGGCGGCCTGAGCAACCGCTCGACGCCGTCCTGCTGGATGCGCCATGTTCCGCGCTGGGCATCATCCGCCGCCATCCCGAAGGCGTGTGGCGGCGCGATCCGAAAGACCTCGTACGCTATCCCGCCATCCAGCGTGCGCTGGTGGACGCCGCGCACGACATGCTGCGGCCCGGCGGGCGTCTGGTCTATTCGGTCTGCACGCCGGTGCCGGAAGAAGGTCGCGAGATCATCGAAGCGGCGATCATTGCCGGCGGCTGGAAACGCGCTGTGATCGCGCGTGCCGAGATTGCCGGGTTTCAGGACTCGTTAACGGCGGACGGCGACCTGCTGACCCTTCCGCGCGCCCGTGTCTCCGGCGCCGCTCCTGGCGTAGAAAGCGCGACGGCGCCGATGAATTCCGACGCTTTCTACATCGCGCGTCTTGAACGGCTGTAGTCGGCTTCCCATTCCATCCCAGCCGAAGTTGCAGTTCGCTTAAGTCTGATCTTGACACATTTGTGCCATTGATAAGCGCCGAAAACGAACCAGTGAGTTCAGTCTGGGGTCACTGGCTTCCGGTCAGTTTACGTGTGAGGGGGCGGGGTCTTCCCCGGCTTCGTCCCTGTGGAGATTGTGAAATGAACTCCCCCTTCCACACCCTGTCTGAAGCCCCCGCCATGACTGCCGAGACGGACATGGACCCTGAGCGTGTTGCCAGCATCGCCAAGCCGCAAAAAGCTTTCGCTGTCGCATTCGCAGTGCTCGCCGCCGCGCTTGCCGGCTGCGCCAGCGGCCTCGGCGCCAATACCAATGTTCAGGGCTCGCTCGGCCGCGGTGCTTATGTTGACGAAGGCGCCGTCGTCGGCCAATCGAGCGGCAGGCTGGACGGCGCTCAGCCCGGCGTTGTCTACGCGATCCGCCTCTCCACGGGTGAACTGGTCTCGGTTGCCCAGGCCGCCGATTATGCCATTCCTGCCGGCGCCCCGGTGCTGATCGAATTCGGCGCCCATGCCCGCGTGATCCCGCAATAAGGCTGCCACGGCGGCTCGCCCTACCTGCGGCCAGAGCCTGACGGGAACCGCTCGGCCGCTCGCAGGCGTCGGTCGGGTTTGTTTTGCACGCGTGTACCGTTATCACGGGGCAGGGCCTGTCCGGCTGGGGTTCGCGGGGAACGGATGCGTTACCAGATACCGGAAGAACGACCGCGAGGATTTCTTGCGCGCTTCGCCACGCGCGCGAGCACGCCATACTGGGCGACGATCCTTGGCGGCTTCCTGCCATCTCTTGTCTGGTCGACCGTCAATGCATGGCTGCTTGGTTGCCGCGATGCGCGCTGGCAAACGGCGTTTGCGGTGATCGGCTATGCGATCGTCGCCTGCATCGGTGCGGCCAACATGTATCTGTGGAATTCCGGCACGCTCTATCTGTGGTTCGGGAATACGGGCCGCCTCGTCCATGCGCTGCTCGGCACAGCCTACATCCTCGGCGGGCTGGTAATGGTGCGCATACTGGTCGGCCGACAGATCGATCTTGCCGCCTATCGCAGCAGGCTGGGCCGTCCTCTGCCGTGGGGTTTCATCCTGATCGGCCTGATCGTGCTGGCCGATCGTTACCTGATCCCCGACGTCTATCCCCGGCTCAACGAGATCATCTGGATCTGGGGGCCGTCCCAGATATGAACCTCCAGCATTTTCATGCCGCGATGGAAATGGCCGCAGCCGCTGTGCAGCGCGGCTCATATCATGCGGCCCTCGAGCACTATGCCGACGCGCTGACCGAAAATCCGGAAAGCGCGGAAGCCCACGCGCGGCTCAGTATCTGCCTGTCCCGCATGAACCGCCGCTTCAGCGCCGTGGAAGAGGCCGAGCGCGCCCTGCGGGTAGATCCGGAATATCCGCTTGGGCACATTGCGCTCGGCTATGCCGCGCTGTTCACCGGTGATGTGCGCGGCGCGCGGGCAGCTGTCGAACGCGTGCGCAAGCTCGAACCGGACGGCGACAGCGCCTTCTACCTGCGATGCGACGTCGCTCTGGCCATGCGCAACGGCAAGGAGCTGCGTGCCGCCGCCATGGCCCTCCTGGCGCAATCGCCGGAAGACACATTTGGCGTGTGCATGCTGTCGCGCGCCGCCGCTATGGAGGGCAGGGGCGCTGAAGCCGAGCGCCTTGCACGCGAGGCGTTGCGTGCTGAACCCGAAGATTCGCTCGCACACGAATGCATCGGCTGGGCCTTCTTCGCCCAACGGCTTTTCGCCCAGGCGAAGGAAGCCGGGCAGAGCGCGCTTTCGCTGAGCCCCGACAACCCGTCCGCGTTCCTGTTAATGGCCGCCTCAACCTTGCGGCAGCGATGGCTGACCGGCTGGTTCTTCTGGTTCGCGCTGTGGGCCACGCAGAATTCCGAACGCTCCTTCATGACGGCCGTGATCATCTACAGTGGCGTCACGATGGTGCTGGGCAACTTCCTCTGGTTCTACAACCAGTCGCTGGCCTTCGACATTCTCAATTACGGCGCCTGGGTCGTATCGTTTGCCATCGTCGTTTCATACCTTATCCTGACGCGCATCCTGCAGAACGAGGCCCGCAATGTCCGCCTTGTAAGCGACTATTGAGGCATCCTTCCTTGCGCCGTCCTGAGTGCGCTGCTAGGCCGACACAATGTCTGATGTCCTGATTTCGCCCTCTATTCTGGCGGCAGACTTCGCCCGTCTTGGCGAGGAAGTGCGCGCTGTCGATGCAGCCGGCGCGGACATGATCCATGTCGATGTCATGGACGGCCATTTCGTCCCCAACATCTCGATCGGCCCCATCGTGATCGAAAAGCTGCGGCCCTACACAGCCAAGCCCTTCGACGTCCACCTGATGATCTCGCCGGTCGACGCGTATCTCGAAGCCTTCGCTATGGCCGGCGCGGACATCATCACAGCGCACCCGGAAGCAGGCCCCCACTTCCACCGCACGCTTCAGGTCATCCGCAAGCTTGGCAAGAAGACCGGCGCTGCGCTCAACCCCTCGACGCCCGCGGACGTGCTCGACCCGGTGCTTGAAGAGCTCGACCTGATCCTGGTGATGAGCGTCAACCCGGGCTTCGGCGGACAGAAATTCATCGATAGCCAGCTGCGCAAGATCGAAGCGATCCGCCAGAAGCTCGACCGCGCCAATCTGAAGACAATCCTAGAAGTCGATGGCGGCATCGTGCCCGCCAATGCGCAGGCCGTGATCGACGCGGGCGCCACGGCCCTGGTTGCGGGCTCGGCAATCTTCGGCAAGGGCGCCGATCGTTACGCTGCCGAGATCGCAGCCCTACGCGGAAGGTAAGCCAAGGATGGCGCTTCCTCCCCTCGGTCCCACGCCGCCGGTCAGCGGACGCGATGCGGAATATGCCGAGTGGCTCGAACACACCGGCAAGTCGGGCGCTGCGATCAACGTCTCACCCGTACACCGGCTGAAGATTTCAGGCCCCGGTCCGACAGGCTTCAGTGCTTTTCCGAACAGCAACCGGCCCGTCAATCGCTCGCGCGGCGAGGCAATCCTCGCCGGGCGATGGCGCTTTGGCTCAACCCAAATCGAGACCCCGGAAGGTCACAGCCCCTGGGGCCCCGAATTCCCGACCTACCACTTCGCCGACCGCATTCACCGGTTCCACTGGCTGAGGGATCTCGCCGCCTGCGGTCCCGCTGGCGAAGCGCGCGCGCGTGCGCTCGTGGTGGCCTGGGCTGATGCCTATGGAAAGTGGGACGACTTTGCCTGGCGATTGGGCGTTACTGCCGATCGGGTGATCAATTTCCTCTCCGCCGGTCCGGCCCTTTTCGGCCCGCTGGAAGGGGATGGGCGCTTCGCTGCAATGGACACGCTCGGCCGCCAGATCCGCCACCTTCAGTTCTCCGCGCCTGAGGAAACCGATCCCGCGGTCCGCGTTCGCGTCGCCGTGGCGCTGTCGCTCGCGGGTGCTGCGATCGAGGACGGCCGCAGGATACTCGACGTCGGTCTTGCCATGCTTGAAGCGGAGTGCGCCGCGCAGATCCTGCCGGACGGCGGCCATATCAGCCGCAGCCCGGAGGCGCTGGCCGAAGTGCTGCTTGATATCCATTCGGTCGAAGAACTGTTGTTGCGTCTTGGCGTCAGCGCGCCGCTCTTCCTCAACAAGCTGCAGCCGCGCATGGCAGCGATGCTCAGCTTCTTCCATACGCCCGATGGCGGCCTGCTGCCGGCAAATGGCGGCGGCGATTGCGCCAGCGGCCTTGCGCGCGGGGCGCTACGTCCGCACGGCGGAGTGAATTCGAAATTCTCCTTCGCGCGCCTGTCGGCCTATCAGCGCGTGCAAGCCAATGAACTCACGGTTTATATCGATGCCGGGCCCGGTCCCGACCGGCCTCATGGCGGCCATGCCCATGCCGGCGCGCTAGCGCTGACGGTTGATGATGGTCCGGAACGTATCATCACGTCGTGCGGCGCCAACGCGGATCTCGACCCCGTCGTCCGCGATGCAGCGCGCCGGACTGCTGCCCACTCTGTCCTCTCTCTCAACGGGGAAGACTCCGCCGTTTTCGTGGTCGATCCGCTGACGTCCATGCGTGCGCCCGATGGTCCGGCACAACTCGCCGTGCGGCGCATGGAAGAGGGTGATCAGTACCTGCTGGAAGGCCAGCATGCCGGTTGGCGGGTACGTCACGGTCTGATCTATCGCCGCCGCCTCTATGTCGCGATGAGCGGAATGCGGATTACCGGTGAAGATAGCCTCTCGCGCCCGATGTCGGATGCAGCGCCGGCCTTCCCGGGCGCACTCATTCCGTTCGAGATACGATTCCACCTGCACCCCGGCGTCCAGATCGCGAACGGGCCTGACGAAAGGACCGTTTTTCTGGGTCTGCCGCAAAGGCAGCATGTCTGGAGATTTCGGAGCGAGACTTTGCTTTCGGTAGAGGATTCGCGTTACTGGGGGGGTGAGGCGGCGCAGAAATCACAACAGCTCGTGATTCGTGGCGTCGCCGATCCAGGAGCTGACGGGTCGCAGGCGCCCAACCGCGTTCGTTGGGCGCTCTCCCGGGTAGATCTGGGCGGGCAGGGGGAGATCTAGTTGAGCAGCGTAGAGGTATCCGCAAGGCGTGGGGCCATCGAAGCGAAGGCGCTTTGTTTCGCGTATGACGTTGTGACCGGCATGGTCGCGATGTTGCTCGCCCCCCGGATCGTCTTCATGTTCGCCGGCGGCGCTGCTCCGACCTGGCTGGAATTGTTCGTCGCCATCGCTTTCGGTGTAACCGCGGCCTTCGCCATGTGGCTGCGCGGCGTCCACCGGCAGGTCTGGCGCCACACCTCGTTGCGTGACGTCGTGCGTATCTTCCAGGCAGTCGCCCTGACGCATGTCATGTCGTTGCCGATCCTCATCCTCGCAAAGACGCTGGAAGACTATCCGGTCTCTTCGATCTACCTGCAGGTTCCGATCTGGTTGACGGCTCTGATGGTCGTGCGCCTGTGGGCGCGTGGCCGGTCGACTGGCGATCTTACAGCCATATTTCGTCGCGAGCCGCCCTATGCGCCCCGTGCGCTGGTCGTAGGTCCGGCTGGCCATGTCGCCGAGGCGTTGCGCGCTGCGCGCAAGGCGCCGTCAGGCACGCCCATCCGCGCAATCGGCATCGTCGAGACCTCGGGCCAGCACTATGGCCGCGACATCGAAGGCGTGCAGGTGATGGGCGGCATCGACCAACTCGCAACCCTGTTCGATCACTACACGGCCCGCTTCGGCGAGCTGCCCTGGATCGCCATCGCCGCCCCACCGGAAGACCGTCGTACAATGGAGGCCGCGCTCGCTGTTTCCTCCGCACGCAAGGCGACCCTGCTGCGCATCGGGGCCAAGGCGATGCTGGAACAGATCCGCCCCGCTGATCTGCTGGCCCGCCCCGAGCGACGCCTGGACATGGCCCCGGTCGCAGCCCTTGTCTCGGGCGCGCGTGTTTTCATCACGGGCGGCGGTGGCACCATCGGCGGCGAACTTGCCCGTCAGTGCGCAGCGCTCGGCCCCTCGGAGCTCACTATCTACGATGCCTCGGAATTCAACGTGTTCGAGATCGATCAGGAACTCTCACGCGCCTATCCTAACGTCGTTCGTCGCATCGTGATCGGCGACATCCGCGACGAGGTGCGGCTCGAGCAGGCAATGCGGGAAGCTGCGCCCGATGTGGTGATCCACGCCGCGGCCCTGAAGCATGTGCCGCTGATGGAACAGAACCCCAACGAGGCGATCCTCACCAACGTGCTGGGTGCGCGCCGCTGCGCCACCATCGCCGCCGAGTTGGGTGTAAAGGCCTTCACCTTCATCTCAACCGACAAGGCTGTGAACCCCAGCAATGTGATGGGGGCGACCAAACGGGCTGCCGAACTCTTCATCCAGGCCTATGCGCCAACGGCGCCGGGAACGCGCTTCTCGCTCGTGCGCTTCGGCAATGTCCTTGGATCGAAGGGATCTGTCTCGCCCCTGTTCGAACGACAGATCGCCGAAGGCGGTCCGGTGACCGTTACCCACCCCGATATGACCCGCTATTTCATGAGCGTGGAGGAGGCCTCGGCCCTCGTGCTGCAGTCGGCTGCGTTGTCCGCTGGCTCGACCTCGGATGAGGCAACGCTCTACGTGCTCGACATGGGTGAGCCGGTGCGGATCATGGATCTCGCCGAAAAAATGATCCGCATGAAAGGCCTGACGCCGGGACAGGATATCCTTATCCGCGTCACGGGTCCCCGGCCCGGCGAAAAACTCACCGAAACCGTATTCTACAATCGCGAACAGGTGAAGCAGACGCTGGTCGATGGCGTGCTGGAAGTCGCCAACACCGGTTCCCCTCCCATCGGCGAAGTTCAGGCGCGCCTCGATGCCATCGTCTCGTATGCCGCTCGCCGCGACCCGCAGGCGTCCCTGTCAATGATGAAGGCCCTCGCGCCCGAAATTTTCGCCGACGAGGTCTGGGGCGAACCGGTGATGAACGTTCACTGATGAAGGTTGGCGGAGGCGGGTATTGATCCGCTGTGAGCCAACTCCATCTCTATAGAATGGAAATGCGCGTACTCGTCTTCAACGGTGAGCCGTATTGCGACGGCGACAGGCAGGACAAGCTTGTCAAACGGACGCTTGAGGCAATCGAGAAAAGCGGCGTCACAATCGAAGCCAGCGAGCTTTCGGTGGACCGCGGCTCGGCCATGTTCCTGATCAGCGGGGATTCGGTCGCAATCCGCCGCCTGTGGAGCATTGTGGAGGCAACCGGGCTCGAAAACGCCTGGGAAGCATTCGGCTCCCGGCTGGACTGGCAAACCTTCGAAATGAGCCGCTAGGCGAGAATTCGGCCGTGCCGATGATACGGCAAGGATGAAGGTTTGAAGACACGCATGTTGGTGCTATCCGGCGCCCAGCCAGCGCTGGAGCCTCGGAATGTCGCCCCCCAAAGCCGCCCCCAAGAACGTACCCGACCGGGTCGCCGTCAAACGCGCCCTGATCTCGGTCTCAGACAAGACCGGGCTCGTCGAGCGGGCGAAGAAGCTGGCGGCGCTGGGGATCGATCTGGTTTCCACCGGCGGCACCTCAAAGACGCTGAAGGAAGCTGGCCTTGAGGTCCGCGACGTGGCTGACCTTACCGGTTTCCCGGAGATGATGGATGGCCGGGTCAAGACGCTGCACCCCAAAGTCCATGGCGGGCTTCTCTACCGGCGCGACCTCGCCACCCACACCAAGGACGCAACTGACCACGGCATCGAGCCGATCGATCTGGTCTGGATCAACCTCTACCCATTCGAAGCCACGGTCGAAGCCGGCGCCGGGTTCGACGATTGCGTCGAGAACATCGACATTGGCGGTCCCGCCATGCTGCGCGCCGCCTCCAAGAACGCCGACTTCGTCGCTGTGTGCACCGATGGCGCTGATGTCGACGCCGCCATCGCAGAGATGGAGCAGGCCGGCGGCGTTTCGCTGAACCTGCGCCGTCGCCTCGCGGCCAAGACCTACGCCCGCACCGCCGCCTACGATGCTGCGATCTCGGAATGGTACTGGAAACAGCTCGAAGAAGAAGCCGGTGACTGGCGCGCCTTCGGCGGCAAGTTGCAGCAGACACTCCGCTATGGCGAAAACCCGCACCAGAAAGCTGTCGTCTATGCCGGACCGGTCAAGCGCGCCGGCGTGCTCAGCGCGCGCCAGATGCAGGGCAAGGAGCTCAGCTACAACAATATCAATGACACAGACGCAGCCTTCGAGCTGGTCTCCGAATTCGATCCGATGGTTCCCGCCGTCGCCATCATCAAGCACGCCAACCCGTGCGGCGTGGCCATCGGCAAGACAGTGGGGGACGCCTATCGCCGCGCCTTCGCGTGCGACAGTGTCTCGGCCTTCGGCGGCATCATTGCCGTGAACCAGGCCCTCGACGGCCCCACGGCCGAAGCGATCACCGAAATCCTCACCGAAGTCGTCATCGCGCCGGACGCCAATGAAGACGCGCTGAAAGTCTTCGCGAAGAAGAAGAACCTCCGCCTCCTGCTCACCGGCGGCTTGCCCGATCCGAAGCAGACCGGCGTCATGGTACGCACGGTCGCCGGCGGTCTTCTGGTGCAGGATCGCGATATCGGCCGCATCACTGCCGCCGACCTGAAAGTGGTCACCAAGCGACAGCCGTCCGAACAGGAAATCCGCGACCTGCTGTTCGCCTTCACCGTCTGCAAGCATGTGAAGTCGAACGCCATCATCTACGCCAAGAACGGCGCGACAGTTGGCATCGGCGCGGGTCAGATGAGCCGCGTGGATTCCGCACGCATTGCCCGCCGCAAGGCGGAAGACGCCGCCGCTGCCGCCGGCGGGAAAGCCGAGCCGGAAACCATCGGCTCCGTGTGCGCCTCCGACGCCTTCTTCCCCTTCGCCGATGGCCTGCTGCAGGCAGCGCAAGCCGGCGCCACGGCTGTGATCCAGCCCGGCGGATCGGTGCGTGATGACGAAGTCATCAAGGCCGCTGATGAAGCCGATCTCGCCATGGTCTTCACCGGCATGCGCCATTTCCGGCACTAACGGTTCCGGCGCGAGACAGAAAATGGCGAGCGGTGTGACCGCTCGCCATTCCGGTTTCACCCAAACATCGCCTCAGGTCTTGTTCTTGATGTTCGCCTCCTTGGCGGCGATTCGGTCTCCTTCGTCGAACATGATCGGCGCAGCGCCGGGGGCCGACCGCGCATAGACGCGGGACTTCTTCGCCAGGCGCGACATCGACTCGTTCATCGTGCCCGCCGACATCGCCATCTGCTTGTCGCCGCCGACGCCGACGGACGAAGCGTCCGCGATGTTGTCGAAGTTGGCGCCGAGGAAGACGACTTCCCAGCCCTTGGCTTTCACACGGTCGAGCGCCGCCTTCACACCATCGCGCGTCACTTCACGCGAGGCGTTTTCCTGCCCGTCGGTCATCACCACGATGACGGCCTTGTCCGGATTGTCGCTTTCGGCAAGCGAGATGATGCGCACCATCGCATCGAGCAACGGCGTCATGCCGCGCGGGGAGGCGTCCTTGTCAGTGACGTTTTCCCAGTGGAGGGCAGATTGTTTGCGACGCAGTGTGTCGAACTGCAGGCTCTCCTGGCTATCGAACACGGCGAGCGTCACGTGGCTGTCGACCGACGGACCGTCGGTCTTGTTGGCAAGTTCCTTTGCGAATGCGTTGACGGAGGAAAGCGCTTCCACCCATAGCGACTGCATCGAACCCGAGCGGTCGAGAAGAATGTAGGCCTGCATGCACTGTCCCCTTTTCGGCTGATCCCC
>CANJXY010000018.1 GCA_947478925.1 Hyphomonadaceae bacterium
CTTCGGCATAGGCTTCTTCCGCACCCCCGAGGATTTTCAGCAGGACGAGCGCGCGCGGATGATGTTCGTCCATGTGCCCGCCATGTGGCTCTGCATGTTCTCCTACGCCTTCATGGTCGGGGCGAGCTTCATCTCCTTTGTCTGGCGTCACGCGCTGGCTGATGTCGCGGCCAAATCCGCTGCCCCCGTGGGCGCCGTCTTCACCGCAGTTGGCCTGATCACCGGCTCGGTCTGGGGCTACACCACCTGGGGCACCTGGTGGGAATGGGGCGATGCGCGCCTGGTCTCGGTTCTGCTCCTCTTCTTCATCTTCCTCGGTTACATCGCCGTCTGGGAAGCAATGGAAACGCCTCAGAAAGCAGCGCGCGCGGCGGCGATCCTCTGCCTCGTCGGTGCGGTGAATATTCCGATCATTCATTTCTCGGTCGAGTGGTTTGCGTCCCTGCACCAGAAGTCGACCTTCATGACGACGGATGCAAAAACGACGGCCGAGTTCAAGATCCCGATGTATATCGCAGCGCTCGGCTATCTCTCGCTGTTTGGCGGTCTGACGCTTCTCAACATGCGCGCGGAGATCATGAAGACCCGGGCGGATATTCTGTTGCAACGCAAACAGGCGGCTGACTGATGCCCGTGACCGTGGACACTGACTACACCGCCTACGTTCTCTTTGCTTACGCAGCGGGCGCGGTTGGCCTGCTGGGCATCACCCTATGGACCGTGCTTCGTCTCATCGCTGCGCACCGCAAGCTCGAGCAGGCCGAGAAGGACGAGGCGCCATGAAACGCTGGTGGGCCATCCTGCCGCTCGCAGCGTTTGCCTTGCTGGTCGTGATCGGCTTCCAGCGGCTGTCGGGCCATGATCCCGCGCCATCGTCCTTTGCCTCGCCCTTGCGCCCATCACCGCAGTTCGATGTCCCAGGCCTCGACACGCCGCGCGTGAAGCTGTCGGACTTCAAGGGCCGACCGGTGATCGTGAACTTCTGGGCGACCTGGTGCGGCCCCTGCAAGCTGGAGCATCCGCTTCTGGTCGAGATGCAGAAGCAGGGCGTCGAGATTGTCGGCATGCTCTACAAGGATCCGACGGGGCAGGAGGCAGCGCACGAGCTCTTGACGCGCGAGGGCAATCCATTCGCCGTCATCGGTCAGGACCCGACCGGCGATCTCGGCATCGACATGGGGATTTCGGGTGTGCCCGAAAGCTTCCTGATCGACGCCAAGGGCCAGATCATCAAGACCAAGCGCAACTACTTTACCGAGCAGGATGTCGCCGACTTTGTCGCGGCCTATCGCGCTGAACAGGCAAAGTCTGGAAAGCCCGCGGCGAGCGGCGGTTAGAGCTGGATCGCTATCGTCTGGCGCGGCGCTTGGGCGGGCGCTTAGCCGGCGTCTTCTTCTTTGTGACCCGCATGCGGGCGGCGGCCTTTTTCTTGGTCACCTTCTTCGTCGGTTGCGACGCTTCAGCCAGCGCCGCCAGCTGGCTGTCCGCCGACTCGGCAAGACCCGACAGTATGGCCTGGAATCCGCCGCGCTGGGCGGCGGGCATCGCCATCAGCAAGGCGCGGTCAACGGCCCGGATCGCGGGCAGGGCGTCGTTGAGAGCGCGGCGGCCTTCGGTGGTCAGACGGACGGACTTGGCGCGGCCATCGTCGGCAGCGGCGGCGCGGGCGATCAGGCCCCGCTTTTCCATCCGCGCCATCATTTCGGCGAGCGTCGAGCGGTCGACGCCGGTGGTGCGCACGAGGTCAGACTGGCTTGCGCCCTCCGCTTCGGCGATCGAGGCCATCAGCACAGTCTGGCGCAACGTCACGCCGTCATGCAGGTCGGACCGCGCGAAGAGGTCGGCCGCGAACTGTTCGGCGCGGCGGAGCAGGTGCGAGGGCGACTGGCTGAGACGGAATACTTCGCGCGCGGGGCGTGCGGCAGGCTTGCGTGCAGCTCCACCAGGGGCGGACGCGGCCCCCTGTCGCTTAGCGCCGGTAGGTTTTTTCATGCCCAGCCCCGTTTCTGATGCAGCCCAAGCATAGGGAGGGATCCTTCGATTCATCCCCTGATTTGCCGAATCTAGCGCGCCATGCTCCCCTGTGCACAGTCAAAGGTCATGTTTCTGCTGTGAGCGACCCACCTTTTCCCATTTCCTTCGCCATGAAAGTTCCTCCGGACGAGGATCGAGAGCGTCGCGTGTGCGACACGTGCGGCTTCATCGACTATGCGAATCCCCGAATCGTTACAGGCGTGTTGGCGCATCGGGACGGAAAAATATTGCTCTGTAGACGTGCAATCGAGCCAAGGAAGGGCTTCTGGACGCTGCCCGCGGGTTTTATGGAGCTCGGTGAGAGCGTGGAAGAGGGCGCCAGCCGTGAGGCGCGCGAGGAAGCCTGCGCCGATCTCGAAATCGAAACGATGCTGGGCGTGTACTCGATCCCGCGCATTGGCCAGGTGCAGATTTTCTTCCGTGCACGGTTGAAAAACGACCCGGCCCCCGGGCCGGAAAGCCTCGAGGTCGGCCTGTTCGGCTGGGACGATATTCCGTGGTCAGAGCTTGCCTTCCCGTCGGTGCGGTGGGCGCTGGACCATCATCGCGAAACGGAGGGTAAGACCGGGTTCCCGCCATTTGGCAATCCGGCCGGAACCGACCGGGTGACACGCTAAGACGATGCCCGACGCCGCTGTCATTCTCGAAACGCTGGAACAGGTCGCAGAACGCCGGGGCGATCCGACGCCGGATGTCTATCTGCAGCTGTTTCAGAGTTATCCTGAACTCGAGCGGTTGTTCCTGATGGATCGCGACGGGGGTGTTCGCGCTTCAATGATGCAACAGGCCCTGGAGTGCATCGTCGACTATGTCGGCGACAGGCTGGTCGCGCCGCAGATCATCGCTTCCTCGCGGCTTCACCATGACGGTTACAACGTGCCGCCAGATCGCTTCGACTGTTTCTTTGTTGCGCTGCGGGATTCATTTCGCGCCATCATGGGTGCGGACTGGTCGCCGACGATGGAACGCGAGTGGGCGGGATTGCTGGCCGAGTTCGCCGCGATCCGTTGAACCGGTCCTGTATCGGCCGGAATATCAGGCCGGATCCGTGGCCTTCTTCTCGTCCGTGGCAGCCTCGTCCTCGATGTTGTGTTTCATGAGGAAGGGGAGGTTGATCACCATGAATACGATCGCCAGCGGAATTGACAGGAACAGCTTGGAGTTGACCCAGAACTCCTTCGAGAAATTGCGCCAGATCACTTCGTTGAGGATCGCGAGCACGACATAGAAAGCGGCCCAGCGGAGCGCAAAGATCTTCCACGCATGGTCGGGCATCTTGAAGGCGTGTTCGAACGCCGTTTTCCAGATGTTGCGGCCAATGGCGAGACTGCCAAGAATCGTCAGTGCGAAAAGTACGTTGATGATGGTTGGTTTGATGAAGGCGAAGGTTTCGTCCCTCAGCCACAGCGTCAGCCCGCCGAAAACCATGACGACGACGCCCGTGATGATGAGCATGGGCGGCAAGCGGCGACCTTTCAGCAGCGTCCAGCCGATGGCGGCGGCCACGGACCCCATGAACAAGCCCGTGGCCCAGAAGATCGCATTGTCCTTGGCAAACAGGCCAGGACCCTCCGGACCGTTCTGCAGGACGTTGAACACGATCACGAAGACGAGAACGGGACCGATGTCGGTCCAGATGTTTCCCGTACCTTTCGGCAGGGATTTCTTCTGTTCGGTCGGGGGTGCGTCGGTCATCGGGGTCACTTAGCGGTCAGGAGCCATGGCGGTCAAACACGGCGCGCATGGCGAGCGCCGATTTGTTGCAAAGCCGAGCGCGCACCGGCCGCATCGAAGATCAGGGCGGCGGCGGCGTAGGTCAAAGCGCCAATACTCGCCTTGAGCACGAGTTCGGCAAAACCACCCGGCGCAGGCAACAGCCGGACGACGATCGCCATCGTGGCGCAGGCCCCGCCCACCTTGAGGAAATCCACCGACGGCCAGGCCAGGGGCGCGAGCCGTCGTCCGACACCTCCAAGCAGAACAAGCGCCAGAGCATAGCAAGCCACGGTCGCATAGACGGCGCCCATCAGCCCGATCCACGGCAGCAGGATCGCATTGAGCGCCACATTTGCGAGCGCCGGCGCCACCATCAGCCAGGCGCGCAAGCTTGTGCGGCGCGACAGCTGGAAGGCTTCTGAGACATAGTGCAGGACAAAGCCGTTTATCAGCCCCGAGAGTGCAATCCAGGGCATGATGGCGGCGGCCTGCGCGCGCATCTCCTCGCCGATCATCACGTCGGACAGAGGTTGTGCGACAAGCGCGAGGCCCGTTGCCGCCGGCGCCGCGACGAGCATCAGCGTGCGTGCGACATGGGCGGAGACCTCACGCATCGCCTGCGGTCCGCCGCGCTCCCACGCCTGCATCATCAGGGGTGAACCGGCTGCGGCGGCCCAGATGCAGATCAGACCGACGGACTTGTCGGCGACCCCATAACCCGCCGCGTAGACGCCTACGGACTCCGGGCCGAGGAATAGCGCGATGAGAAGGCGGTCGCCAGCATCGAGCGCAATGTTGAGCGCCAGCGCAAACGCGACTGGCACGCCATAGGCGAGATAGGGTTTCACCCGTGATGGCTGGAAACGCCCACCATCTGACTCGCGCCAGAGCCGCGTCCCTTCGATGGTCGCGAGCACGGCGAGCACGCTCGCGAGGCCTATAAAGGGTGACGCCGGACCAAGGCCGGTGCGCCACGCGAGCCATGTGCCCAGGCCGAACGCGCCGATGTCCTGGCACACGCGCAGGGTCGAATAGCGCGCCACGCGCTGGTGGGCGCGGTTCATCTCTTGCGCGGCGTTGACGAGCGGTGTGACGATCATCGCTGTCATCGCCGCCGCGAGCGCGAGGCGGAGCATCGGATCGGTCGCGATCAGGATGGCGCCAGACATCAGCGCGATGCCGAGTGCGGATGAGGCCGCAAGCAGCGCCATGACCGTTCGGATATGATCGGGCGTCTCGCCGCGCGCTTCGGCGACGCCGGCGAAGCGATAGGCCGCCGCTTCGGCCCACGTGATGGACAGCGTGTAGGTGACGCCCATCGTCGTGAGGGCGAGGGCATAGAAGCCATACTCCGCCGGGGTCAGCAGGCGCGTGAGTGCGAACACCGCGCCAAAGCTGGCGAGGCCGCCGGCGAGGCTTGCCGGGAAGTAGCCAAAGAGACGTCGCCAGATCATTATCGGATGGGACCGTTTGTTCATGTCCACTAGAGCAGAATGGCGTTCATGAAGCGTTTCCGGACAGGACATTCAGGCAGCAACTGGACAAGACGGGGCGCAATCGCGGGGGGGATGGGCCTTGCAGCATGCAGCAATCCGTCGCTTGCAGAGCCGGCCACGGGCGATCATCCGCTTTGGCCGCGTCAGGGCGCGCCGGTCCTGCGCGGCGCCGTGATCGCGCAGCGGCGCAGGCGGATCGCGGTGGATGGGGCAACCTTTGGCGGCGGCGGACCAGCTTTGCCGGCCTACGCCCGCGCCGATTTCAGCGCGTTGGCGGACGCGGGCGCCAACCTCGTCGTGATGTCGTTTCCGGAGCTCTGGACGGTCGGGCCGCCCTGGAAGCGTGACCTGCAGATGGCAGACGTGCTTGGACGACAACTCGATGATGCGCGCGCAGCGGGGCTCTATGTCGTACTGGCCTTACGCTCGGGACCTGGCCGCTCGGATTTCATTTTTCATCGCGAAGCAGCGGGCAGCTGGTTTCCTCAAAGCCTGCTGGTCGATTCGATCTGGCGCGAGCGGGATGCGCAGGCCGCGTGGGGCGAGATGTGCGTTGACGCAGCACGGCTGCTGAACGGGCGGCCGGAGATTGCAGGGCTCAACATCATGGTCGAGCCCGAGCCGAATGTCGGCGGGCTTAACAGGCAGGGCGGGAGGCTCGAAGCGTGGTCGCCCGAAGATTATCTCGCACAGGTGAGCGACGTCTCGGACTGGCGCCGCATTGCTGGTGAAAGTGCGCGCAGGGTAAGAACGGCGTCTGCCGATCTGCCGATCCTGATCTCGCCGCCGGCTTTCGGGCGAACGGATTTCCTGCAGGTCATGGGCGCAGCGCCGGTGAACGGCGTTGTCTGGTGCGTGCACGACTATGAGCCGCGCGACTTCACGCATCATCTGCGCGGTGCGGCGGGGATAATGCCTTTCAGTGAAAGCGGCGGTAACACATTCGTTCGCCGGATCGACGGCGTGCGGGCGGATGCGCCGGTATTTCTCGGGGAGTTCGGCGCGTCGCGCTGGGCGGACGGCGTCGATGACTATTACAGCGCACGCATTGCCGCCTGCGAAGCGCGCGGCATGGCATGGGCCGCGTTCCGCTGGCCGACGCACGACGCGGGCTACGAGGCTGCGGACGATATGTTCAACCTGCTGCTGAGCGCGCGAAGCGGCGATCCCGCTGCCATGGATGTCCTGCGAACGGCATGGTCGCAGAATCGACGCCGGCCGTCGGGCGCCAGGTTGCGCGGGCGCAGCTAACCGAACTGCAACAGGCTGAGCCCGCCTGCCAGAACGATGGCTGCGAAGGTGCGGCGCAGGCCGAAGCCTTCGCGCAGGAACCACCATCCCATCAGGGCTGCGAACACCACCGCCGTCTCGCGCATTGCGGACATGTAGGCGACGGGCGCGATGGAGAATCCATAGAGCGCCATCGAGAACGAGGCGAGCGAGCATGTGCCCGCACCAATCCCCGGCCAGAGCGCTGCGCGCGCGCTGAGGATGAACTGCTGGCGACCGCGTGTCACGAACGCTATGATGTTGATGCCGATCCAGTCGAGCATGAACAGCCAGACGATGAAGCTCCACTGTGATGTACCGGAACGCACGCCTTGCGCATCGACAACATTGTAGATGGCAACGCACGCGCCGGTTGCGATCGCCCAGAGCAGGGCGGAATTACGTACCTTGCGAGATCCGCCGAAATTCTTCTCTGGCAGAGCGAAGATGATTGTCGCCAGACTGGCGATCACAAGCCCTGCAATCGACAGCATCGACAGATGCTCGCCCAGCGCCAGGGCCGCAAAGATCGCGGTCAACAGTGGGGCCGATCCGCGCATGACGGGAAAGACCAGCGACAGGTCGCCGCGCGAGAGCGCTCGCACCAGCGCGGTCTGGTAGAGCCAGTGCGCCGGCAGGGAGAGGCCCAGGATCGCCCAGGTCTGCGGTTCGGGCGGCGGCACGAAGAAGGCGATGGGCAGGGCAAGCAGGGCCGAGGTGATCGCCATCACCGCGCGTCCGCCGAGAATGTCTTTCGCCGACTTGACGAAGGTATTGGCGCCCGCCAGCGTCACCGCCGATCCCATGCCAAGCATGAAGGCGAACAGGGCGGGGTCCACCTAGCCGTCCAGCCCCACCAGCGCGCGGGCGAACGTTTCGGCGCTGAAGGGGTGGAGGTCCTCCGCCTTCTCGCCAACGCCGACAAAATGGATCGGCAGGGCGTGTTGTTCGGCGATGGCGACGAGGACGCCGCCCTTGGCAGTGCCGTCGAGCTTGGTCATTACGAGGCCGGTGACGCCTGCCGTGTTGCGGAACGCTTCAACCTGGCCGAGCGCGTTCTGGCCGACTGTGGCGTCGAGCACGAGGATGACGTCGTGCGGCGCAGTCGGGTCGATCTTGCGGATCGCGCGCACGACCTTGGCGAGCTCATCCATCAGCTGAGTCTTGTTCTGCAGGCGCCCGGCGGTATCTATCAGGACAAGGTCGCGGTTCTCTTTCCTGGCCAGCTCGACGGCCTCATAGGCAAGGCCGGCCGCATCCGCGCCGTGCGGTTTCGAAATGAAGCGCGCATTGGCGCGCTCGGCCCATATCTTCAGCTGCTCGACGGCGGCGGCGCGGAAGGTGTCGCCAGCGGCAAGCACAATGTCCGCGCCCTGCGCTGAAAGCTTTGAGGCAATCTTGCCGATCGTTGTTGTCTTGCCCGATCCGTTGACGCCCACGAACAGCACGATGCGCGGCTTCGGCCCTTCGGCGAAATCGACAATCTGTTCGCGTGGGCGAAGGATCGCCGCGATCTCGCTTGCCAGAGCCGCCTTGATCTCCTCGCCGGAAACCTCGCGGTCGAAGCGATCCTTCGAAAACGCCCTGGTGATGCGGGCGGCGACTTTCGCGCCCATGTCGGACGTGATCAGCAGCTCTTCGAGTTCGTCAAGAGACTCGCGATCGATCTTGCGTTTTGAAAGTCCGGCGAGCCCCTCGGCGAGACGTGACGACGAGCGCTTGAGACCCTCGCTCAGTTTCTGCAGCACCGAAGCATCACGCGCGGCCGCTTCGGCAGCGCGTTCGGCCGCGATGCGTTCAGCTGCCTTGCGAATGCCGAGCGGGTCGTCGCCGAGTTCGGGCGCGGCGGCGACTGGTGCATTGCCGAAAATCTGCTGATCGAGGCTTGCCAGCGGCGAGACTGGCGTCTCGCCCGGCTTAAGCGGCTCAACAGGTGTCTCGCCGGTCCTTGGATCCGGCTGCTTCTTCTTGCCCCACCAGAGGATCATGCCGGCTGTCCAATGAGGTCTGTGGCTGTGCGCGAGACAAGGCGGAAGAGGGCGGGCTGTCCCGGTTCGGGCGACAGGCCGTCGATGCGGACAGGCGCAAAGTCTGGCAGGCGCGCACGATTGCCGGCCTCGACCAGCGCCATCACCGATTGTCCGGCATGCCGGTCAAGCCGCAGCAGCAGGCGTTCGGCGCCTTTTTCGCGCAGGCGCGCCGCGCGGGCCTTCACCACGTCACGCGGAACTTGCGGCATCTTCGCGGCCGGCGTGCCGGGGCGGGGAGAGTAGGGGAAGATGTGCAAGTAATCGATACCGCACGCATCGATCGAGGCGAGCGTGTTTGCGAACATCTCATCGGTCTCGGTCGGGAAGCCGGCGATCAGGTCGGCGCCGAAGGCGATCTCGGAGCGCGCGTCGCGCAGGCGGTTGCACAGGTTGATTGCGTCCTGGCGCGAATGACGGCGCTTCATGCGCTTCAGGATCATGTCGTCGCCGGACTGGAAGCTCAGATGCAGGTGTGGCGCGATGCGGGGCTCATGCGCGATCAGGTCGAACAGCGCCTCGTCGATCTCTATGGCGTCGATCGACGACAGGCGCAGCTGATTGAGGTCGGGCACGAGCTTGAGTATGCGCGCGACGAGATTGCCGAGCTTGGGCGCATTTGGCAGGTCGGCGCCCCACGAAGTCAGGTCGACGCCGGTGAGAACGATTTCGTAGTGCCCCGTGCTGACGAGGCGCTTCACTTGATCCACCACTTCGCCTGCAGGCACTGAGCGTGAATTTCCACGGCCATAGGGAATGATGCAGAACGTGCAGCGGTGATCGCAGCCGGTCTGAACCTGCACGAAAGCGCGGGCGCGCCCATCAATGCCGTCCACCAGGTGCGCGGCGGTCTCGCGCACCGACATGATGTCGTTGACCTGCACGCGCGGCGTGTCCGCGATATCGAGCCCCACAAACGTCTCGGCCTTCATCTTTTCTGCGTTGCCGATCACGCGCGAGACCTCCGGCATTTCGGCAAACGATGTTGGGTCGATCTGGGCGGCGCAGCCAGTGACGATGATGGACGCTTCGGGGCGCTCGCGCCGTGCGCGGCGAATGGCTTGCCGCGCCTGTCGCACGGCTTCTGACGTCACCGCACAGGTGTTGACGATCACCGCATCGGCGAGGCCGGCTGCTTCGGCATGCCTGCGCATGACTTCGGACTCATAGGCATTCAGCCGGCATCCCAGCGTCAGGAACGAGACGCCGTTGCGCGCGGACTGTTCATCCGGCGCGGTCGGGCTGGTGGTGGGAGGGGCGCCGTCTGCCATGGCGGGGACATAGGCCTGCGGTGCGGTGTTGTCACGGGTCTACGAGCCGTGAGGGTTCTCGATATCACCCAGTTTGTAGAGCAATTCCGCGAGCTTAAGCGCCTCGGGATCCGTGATCCGCCCCATGGCCTGCTGCATGGCCGGCGCATAAACCGCCCACATGGCCTTGCGCAGGGCCAACCCCTTCACCGTCAACTCCAGAAGATGGCCGCGCTTGTCTTCTTCGCAGTCGATTCGACTGACCAGTTCTTCCTTTTCCATACGGTCGACCAGACGCGACAGCTGGTAGGGCAGGATGAAAAGCGGAACGGCCAGATCTTTTGGCCTTGTTGGTTGTCCTGCGCGCTCCAGTTCCCAGAGGACGGTGTACCATTGAAGGTCGGGAAGCTTGGCGTCCTTCAGGGCGATCGCGACGTGCAGCTGGACCGACTGCGAGATACGGCCCAGGGCTATCCAGGCCCGCTGAAGAGGGTCGGAAGGAATTTTCGTCGGAGACTTTGGCTGTGTTTGTTGCATACCCCACAACGCCCCTTATGTTGCATTTGCAACAAAATGCAGAAACTTCCCTTTCGCGGAAGTAATGGACGATCTTCTACCTCCTCGGACGAGAAAGAAACACATCATGACCCGCCGGATCGCAGTTATTGTTGGTTCGCTTCGCGCCAAGTCGAATTCTGAGCGCCTGGCGCACGCCGTGGCTGCTGAAGCGCCAAAATCCGTTACGTTCGATATCGTACCGATCGGCGATCTGCCGCTCTATAACCCGGATCTCGATGGAGCCTCCCCGCCCGCCGCATGGACCACTTTTCGCGACCGGGTCAAAGGCGCGGAGGCGGTTCTGTTTATCACGCCGGAGTATAATCGCTCCGTACCCGGAGCGCTGAAGAACGCCATCGACGTTGGCTCGCGCCCATACGGACAAAGCGTTTACGCGGGCAAGCCTGCGGCTGTGGTGTCATCGTCGATGGGGCCGATCGCGGGCTTTGGCGCGAACCACCACCTGCGTCAGTCGCTGGTCTTTCTCGACATGCCGACGTTGCAGCAGCCGGAGATGTATCTGGGTTCGGTGACCGAATGGTTCGACGAGCAGGGCAGGATCAAGAACGCCGATACGCGCTCCTTCCTTGGCAAGTTCGCCGCGAAGTTCGCCGACTGGATCGAGCTGACGGCGCCGCGCGCCTAGCCTGCACGACCGGCTGAGGAGGCAGACGTCAATCTACGGGGCCGGTCCAGCGACCAGCCCCGCATTTCCTGACTAGGCTTTGGCGCCGAGCGGCAGCTTCGCGTAGGTCTTGCCGGTCGCCGCCAGCAGCGCGTTGGCGACAGCGGGGCCGATTGGCGGAACGCCGGGCTCGCCCACGCCAGATGGCGCCTCGGTCGACTGCACCATGAAGACTTCGATCTTCGGCATCTGCGCCATGCGGAGCGGGGTGTAGTCGTAGAAATTCGACTGCACCGGCGCGCCGTCCTTGAGCGTCAGCGCCTCGCCGACGATGGCGGAGAGGCCATAACCGATGCCGCCTTCCATCTGCGCGCGCACGATGTCCGGATTGATCACGATACCGCAATCGACAGCGCAGACGACGCGATCGACATGGAAGGCGCCATCGGCATTGACGGACACCTCCGCGACTTCCGCCACATAGGACGAGAAGCTGTGGTGCACTGCGACGCCGCGGAATTTGCCCGCGGGCAGGGGCGTACCCCAACCAGCTTTCTCTGCGACAAGATTGAGCACGCCCAGCAGGCGCGGTTCCTTCGCGAGCAGTTCACGGCGATAAGCGACCGGGTCCTTGCCCAGCTTCTTTGCGAGCACGTCGAGGAAGTGTTCCTTGGCGTAGGCAGTGTGGGTGTGACCCACGGAGCGCCACCAGAGAACGCTGGTCGGAGCCTTTACGAGGTGAAGATCGACCGCGATGTTGGGGATCGCATAAGGGATATCGAACCCGCCTTCGATGGACGATGTGTCGACGGCCCCCGGCGGCAGGAAGGGCGTGCCTTCCATGATCGACTGGATCGCGGTGGTGTCGCCCCAGTATTCAATGGCGCCCTTGTTGAGGCGCGCTGACATGCGGTGAACCGACATCGGGCGATACTTGCCCGAGCGGATGTCATCCTCGCGCGTCCACATGAACTTCAGCGGCGCCTTGCCGTTGAGCGCCTTGGCGACCTGTGCGGCTTCCGAGACGAGATCGGCATCCGGGGTTGCGCGACGGCCGAATGAGCCGCCCGCGAGCATGGTGACGATTGTTACCTGTTCCGGCTTCAGGCCGAGCACGGCGCAGGCGGCAGCCTGGTCGCCTGTTGGCATCTGCGAGCCGGAGTGGATCGTGGCGCTCACGCCCGGCGTATATTCGATCACGCAGTTGAGCGGCTCCATGGGCGCATGGACGAGGTAGGGGAATTCAAAATCCGCCGTCACGACTTCGCCAGCGCCACGCAGTGCAGAGACGCCTGCGCCTTCCTTGCGGGCTTCGTAGCCCGATTTGGCGAATGTTTTCTTGTAGTCGGCGAAGATCGCATCGCTCGAGCGCGTTTCGGCGGCCGAATCATCCCATGTCACCTTCAGGGCCTCGCGGCCTTTCTTGGCGGCCCAGAAGTCGGTCGCGACAACGGCGACACCGTTCGAGATCTGGACAACGTCCGTGACGCCTTTCACGGCCTTGGCTGCGCTGTCGTCGAAGCTTGCGACCTTGCCGCCGAATTTCGGGCTCCGGAGCAGAACAGCTGTCAGCGTGCCTTCGGGCCGGTAATCCAGCGCGTAGGCTGCTTTGGCGTGTACCTTGTCCGGCGTGTCGAGGCGGCCGAAACCTTCGGTCCGCTCCTTGCCGATGAACGCGTAAGCCGACGCGTCCTTGTATTGCAGCGTCGTGACATCCGGCGGGGTGATCTTAGCGGCTTCGGCAGCAAGCTCGCCGTAGGTGGCTGACTTACCGCCCGCTTCAGCCTTGCCCTTGACCAGCAGAACGTCAGAAGCGTCGACCCCGAACTTTTTCGCGGCGGCCTGGCGCAACATTTCGCGTGCGCTGGCGCCGGCGGCGCGCAGCTGTTGCCACGACGTGAAGATGGCGGTGGACCCGCCGGTGCCCATCATGCCGCCAAAGGCTGGATTGCCGTATTTGGCGTTGTCGGCCGGCGAGTGCTCGAACCGCATCTGGCTCCAGTCGGCGTCGATCTCCTCAGCAACGATGGTGGTGAGACCGGTCGAGATACCCTGGCCGAACTCGATATGACGCAGATAGACGGTGACCGTGTTGTCCGATCCGATCCGCACATAATCGCCCAGGGCAGTCTGCGTAACGGGGCCGGTTATCGGGGGGGCGCCAGCCGAGCAGCCAACGGCAAAGCCGGCAGCACCCAGACCCATGACGGTCAGGACGAGGCGGCGCGAAGGTGTAAAGCTTGCTGTGTCAGCCATTGCGATTACCCCATGATCTCGGACGCGCGCGCAACGGCGCCGCGGATGCGGTGATAGGTGGCGCAACGGCAAACGTTGCCGGTCATGCCATCGGTGATCTGCTGTTCGTTCGGCTTTGGGGTGGTCGTCAGCAGCGCGGTCGCGGCGAGCATCTGGCCCGACTGGCACCAGCCGCACTGTACGACGTCCAGCTCGGTCCACGCCTGCTGCACGGCCTTTCCAGCCGGCGTGTCGAGGCCTTCGATTGTCGTGATCTTCTTGCCCGCCAGCGAGGCGGCAGGGGTGACGCAGGCGCGCGTTGGCTGGCCATCGACCAGGACGGTGCAAGCGCCACAGGCGGCGACGCCGCACCCATACTTCGTGCCGGTAAGTCTGAGATCTTCACGCAAATACCAGAGCAGGGGGCGGTCTTCTTCCCCGGCGTACTCCTGATCCTTGCCGTTGATATTGAGCTTCATGGCAACCCTCCGCCGTCGGCCGTATGTTGAGTGGCTTACGCAACGCTCGACCTAGCGTCGCCAACGCCATGCGAGCACCTGCTCACCTGAGCACAAGCGAGCGCGTTCCTTGTAGCGCAAATTGTTGCGACAAAGCGATATGCATAAAGAACGATAGCGATACGTGCTCGGGCGGTCCTAGTGAACTGTCGTGTTGTCGCCAGCCTTCGCCTTTCGCTTTCGCGACAGGAGATTCAGTGTTTCAACAAAAGCCGAGAACGCCATCGCCGCATAGACATAGCCCTTGGGCACGTGGATGCCGAAGCCATCAGCGATCAGCACCATCCCGATCATCAACAGGAAGCCCAGCGCCAGCATGACGATGGAAGGGTTGGCATTGATGAAGCGCGCCAGCGGACCTGACGCCAGCAACATGACCGTAACCGCTGCAATGACGGCGATGAACATGATGGCCACGTGATCGGTCATACCGACGGCCGTCAGGATCGAGTCGATTGAGAATACGATATCGAGCAGAATGATCTGGACGATGGCGGCGCCGAAATTCATGACTGCGCGGCCGGCAACCGGGGCGCCGTCCTGATGATCCGTCTCCGGGTCCATGGTGTGGTGGATCTCGGACGTGGCTTTCCAGACAAGGAAGAGGCCGCCAGCGATCAGGATGATGTCGCGCCAGGAGAAGGCGGTCTCGAAGGTGGGTTCGCCGTGCTCGCCCAGCGGTCCAACGATCCCAAGGTCAACAACGGGATGGATCAGGCCGACCAGCCACGCGATCGATCCGAGCAGGACCAGGCGCATGATCAGGGCGAGCGAAATGCCGATTGTACGGGCGCGAGCCCGTTTTTCTTCGGGCAGCTTGTTGGTGAGGATCGAGATGAAGATCAGGTTGTCGATGCCGAGCACAATCTCCATCACGACAAGGGAGACAAGCGCCGCCCATGCTGCCGGATCGGTGAGAAGCGGCGTGAGATCGAAATCCATGTGTGACACGGCTCCACAGGCCCAGAACCGGGCCAGTCCCGATACCTAGTGTGCCCGATACCTAGTGTGATTGCGAAGCCACGTTAAGTGGGAAGCTTCGCGTAAGGCAAATTACGCCAGACGAAGTCGCATGATAAATTCGTCATCCATCGTGTCGCCGACCTTGAACTTGTAGGCGCCGACCTTTTCGAAGCCGCGGCTCTCATAAAGCGCGATGGCGCGTTCGTTGGATTCCCACACCCCGAGAAACAGGTTTTTGGCGCCCCGCTGACGCGCCCGTTCGATCGCCCAGGCCAAAAGGATCCGGCCGACGCCAACACCCTGGCGAGCCTCGTAGACGTAGACGCGGTGGAGTTCGAGCGAAGGCTCCGGCCCGGTGTCGATCGGCAGTTTGCAAGGGCCGATCTTGCAGTAGGCCGCCATCTTCCTTCCGGAATAGGCGATACGAACCTCGACGTCCGGATCGCCGAGATCGGCCTGCATCTTCGCAACAGAGTAGGTCTCGTCCAGAAACTGGCGCAGGTCACCCGGCGGATAAAGGTCGCCAAAAGTCTCTGCGAAGGTCTCGCGGCCGATCTCGGCCAGACCTTCGGCGTCCTTCATTTGGGCGTCGCGGAAGGTCAGATCGCGTTCCAAGCTCACTTCACCCTTGGTTCAGCCGGCAGTCTCGTTGCGGCAAGCATAGACGAACTCCCGTACGGCGTCGCCCAGCAGGACCAATTTTGCAAGTGACCATCCGCCTTGCCGGTCAAATGCACTCATCGGTTGCATCAGGCGGTCGGCCAGACCCTTTCTGGGAGCAATCCACGCCTCGACCAGCTTGCGGGACGATTCCCGATCGATGCCGTCAGGCGAAGCTTTCGCGGCCTGCGCATGCCGGATCGCAGCAACGGTAAGCTCGCTCTGCTGGCGCGGCAGGTCGTCGGCAACGCGCTGCAGCGCCAGCCTGTCCCAGTGATCGCGTGGCTGCAGGTCGCGCGCTGCCGAGCGCATCCGGTCGAGGCCCAGCTGTTCGCCGACATGGTGCTGCACGAACACCACGGATTTGAGAGGCCATTTGGTCTGGGCGGCGATGTCGACGGTTTCGCGAGCTGAGGCGAGAGCGCGAACCAGCGCCACGTCGTGGGCTATATCGGCGGGGGCGCCCGCCTTGCGGTAGAGGTCGGCGCGCGCTTGAACGCGGCTCATGACGAGGGGCGAGAGGGCGGCCGGCAGGAGGAGGCGGATTTCCGCGATGGCGTCGCGGTTGCGTTCTACCATTCGGACGATTGACCCGGTGCGCAGTAATTCAGGATCGGAGACAAAGCTGCCAGCCAGAAGACGCAGGTTCGCGGCAGTCTCCGCCATCATCAGTGTCTGCGCCTCGGCCGGCGCTTTTCCGTCGAGCGCGTGGATCCGGTCGACGAGGTCGTCGATATGGAATGTGGCGTAAGCCGCCTCGAACGCCTGGGTAATCTGGCCGACATCGACACCCTCCGCGTCGCGCTTCTGGATGGCGAAGGTCGGACCGGTCAGGTTCACGATGCGATTGGACAGGACTGTCGCGATGATCTCGCGATGCAGACGGTGACGTTTGCGCGCTTCGCCATAGACCGCCAATTCATCCGGGAAGTAGTCTATCAGCAGCGGTTCGAATGCCGGGTCATCGGGCGCCTTGGAGGCGATCAGGGACGCAAACAGGTCAAGCTTGGCGTAAGCCATGATGACCGCCAGTTCCGGCCGTGTGAGCCCGGCGTGCTGATCGCGCAGCTTGCGGAACGCGTCCGCCGTGGGCAGACCCTCGACGACACGATCAAGCTTGCCCTGTTTCTCCAGCGAGTCGATCAGGCTTTCGTGGCTGTCCAGATCGGCAGCGGCTGTCGCCTCCATCACGGACAGAGCGCCCGTCTGGTCGTAGTTGTTGCGCAGCACCAGATGGCCGACTTCGTCCGTCATGCGGGCGAGGAGGGCATTGCGGTCTTCCGCCTTGAGGGCTGTCTCGTGGATCGCCTCCGCGGTCAGAATCTTGATGTTGACCTCATGGTCGGACGAATCGACGCCAGCCGAGTTGTCGATGGCGTCCGTATTTATGCGGCCGCCCTTGCGCGCAAACTCGATGCGGCCTGCTTGCGTGACGCCAAGATTGGCGCCCTCGGCAATGACTTTGGCTCGCAGGTCCTTTGCGTCGACACGGAGCGCGTCGTTGGCCTTGTCACCGACATCCGCGTGCGACTGGGTCGATGCCTTGATGTAGGTGCCGATGCCGCCAAACCAGAGCAGGTCTATGTCAGCCGAGAGCAGCGCATGCATCAGGATGTCCGGTGTGACGGCGTCGTCGGTGAGGCCTGTCATCGCCTTGATTTCGGGGCTCAGCGGGATCGATTTGGCAGAGCGCTCGAAAATGCCTCCGCCCCTGGAAATCAGCGACGCATTGTAGTCTGCCCAGGAGGAGCGGGGCAGGTCGAACATGCGTTCTCGTTCCTTGAACGACGCCTCAAGGTCGGTCGGGTTGGGGTCGAGGAAGATATGGCGGTGATCGAACGCTGCGCGCAGGCTGATGAACTTCGACAGCAGCATGCCGTTGCCGAAAACGTCGCCTGACATGTCGCCGATGCCGACGACAGAGAAGGGCTGGCTCTGCGTATCGCGGCCCATCTCACGGAAGTGGCGTTTCACCGCCTCCCACGCGCCGCGCGCGGTGATGCCCATCTTCTTGTGGTCGTAGCCGACGGAACCGCCCGAAGCGAACGCATCGCCCAGCCAGAAGTTGTAGTCCGCCGCCAGAGCGTTCGCGATGTCGGAGAAGGTTGCCGTTCCCTTGTCTGCCGCGACGACGAGATACGGATCCTCGCCATCCCAGGCGACGACACCTGGAGGATGCACGGTCTTGCCGCCGACAATGTTGTCGGTGATCTGCAGCAACGCGCCAACAAAGGTCTTGTAGGCAGCGATGCCGGCCGCCTGGGTTTCCTCGCGTGTGCCTTTGACCGGCAGGCTTTTCGGATAGAAGCCGCCTTTCGAGCCTACCGGCACGATCACAGCATTCTTGACCTGCTGCGCTTTCACGAGGCCCAGCACTTCAGAGCGGAAATCGTCGCGTCGGTCCGACCAGCGCAGACCGCCGCGTGCGACCGGTCCGAAGCGCAGATGTACGCCCTCCACGTCTGGCGACCACACGAAGATCTCGCGATAGGGGCGCGGCGCAGGCAGGGGGTCTGCCTCGCGGCTGGCGATCTTCACCGCGATATGGCGATAGGGTTTGCCATCCGTATCCTGCAGATAATAGTTCGTCCGCTGTAGCGATTTCACCAGCGCCAGCAACCGGCGCAGCGCCCGGTCAGCATCCAGCGTTGCAACGGCTTCAAGCTGTTTCTCGATTTCCGCGATCACGGGCGCAGCAGCTTGTCGGCGAGCCGGAAAATCGTTTGCCGAAGCCGGATCGAACTTGATCGCGAAGAGTTTCAGCAGATTGTTGGAAATCTCGGGATGTTCCGCCAGAGCCCGGATCTGGACCTGTTCGGAAGGGTCCAGCCCGGACTGGCTGCGATAGCGGCACAGCGTGCGGAGCAGGGCGGCGGAACGCCAATCCGCGCCAAGCGCCACGACGAGGCCGTTGAAGCGATCGTTCTCGGTTTCGCGCGCCCAGATTGCTTCGAATGCCTTCTCGAACCGCGCATCGAGGCGCTTCTGGCCAGCAGGACGTTCGATGGCGAGATCATGCACATAGACGATGGCATCGGCCATATCTTCGTGGGCCGCGATGCGGATGGGATGGCCCACTTCGGCCTGCACGCGCAGGCCCATGCGCTCCAGCACCGGCACGATCTCTGCGAGGTCGAGCGGACTGTCGCGGTGATAGATCTTCACACGGCTGACATGCGCCTCATAATCCGGTCCCCACACGCGCGTGCGCAGCGCCTTGCCTTGTGACAGGCTGGCGATGGCGATCAGGTCGGCGAGGCCTTCCTCGGGCTGGAAGGATTCCTTGTAGGAAGCCGTGAAGCGCGCCGTCGTCGCAAGTGTCTGGTCCGATCCCGTCGCGCGGGCGACACGTGCAAGCGCGTCTTCCCACGTCTCGAACAGCTGGCGCATCTGCAGGTCGAGCGCGTCTTCGTCCGGTTCCGGATGCCCGCGATCAACGCCTATGATCAGGTGAACGCGCGCGAGCGGCCCTTCGCCAAACGACGGATAGAAGGCGGTTGGCCGTCCACCATAAGCTTCGGCCAGCAGGCGATGCGCGCGCGTGCGCAGTTCCGAGTTATAGCTGTCGCGCGGCGTATAGAGCAGCGCGGAGACGTAGCGGTCGAAGCGATCGCGGCGGATGAAGAGCCTTGTGCGCGGGCGAAGGAGCAGTCGCAGGACGCCGGCCGTGATGCGTTGCAGGTCGCCTTCGGATATCTGGAACAGTTCGTCGCGCGGATAGGTCTTGAGCACGAGATCGAGCTGCTTGGCGGAAAAGCGCGAACCCTTTTGGGCCGCGGCCTCGACATTGGCAATCTTGCGCCGGATCAGCGGGACTTCGTCAGCCGGGCGTGTGTAGGCCTCGGAGGTGAACAGGCCAACGAAGCGCGTCTCGCCGATGACCTCGCCGCGTTCGTCGTAACGCTTGACGCCGATATAGTCCGTGAAGTTGCTCCGATGCACCCGCGTTTTCAGGCTCGCCTTGGCGACGATTATGGGCGAAGGCTCGTTGATGAACGCCCGGATGGCAGGCGTGCGCATGGTCGGCTCGGACCCGCGCGACAGAACGTTGCGGACGTTGTCGCGCAGAACGCCAAGGCCCGACGTTTCGTCGACCTCGGGCTCCTGAGCTGCGAGGTGGCCATCTTCATCAAGCGCGAACGTGTAGTCGCGAGCTCCGAGGTAGGTGAAATTTTCGTCGGCCAGCCAGGCCAGAAAAGCGCGCGCTTCGTTGATTTCGGCCGAGGTGCGGCCGCTGGTCGCCTTCACACTTGCCAACGCCTCGGAGACTGTTTCCATCTTGGCGCGCATGGCCGCGAAGTCGGCGTTGACGATTTCCACGTCTGAAAATGTCTGCTCGAGCTTTTTCTGAAGGTCGGCACGCAAGGAGTCGTCCAACGGGGGCAGGTGGATCTGGATGGTTGAGCGCTTGCCCGCCGGACCGCCAACGACGGGGTGCAGGACAGCGCGGATTTCGACCTTGGCGTCCTGGCAGACATTGATGGAGCTATCGACGAGGAAGGCTATGTCGGCGCCAACGATCTCCGCGATATCCATCTTCAGGGGCTTGCCATTGGCGCCGACAGCGCGGCGCACGCGTATTGCGCGGGCGGGCTGCTTCTCGTTGGCGCGGTTGAAATCCCAAAGGCTGATGGCGAGGGCGGCGGCATCCTCCGTCGTTAGCGACAGGAAGTCCTCGACGAAGGCGTCAGACGCATACTGGTCAAGGAAGGCCGAGAGCGCATCATCGATCTTCGTCTTTGGAGCAACCGCGCGGGCTGCCGCGAGAAACTCATCGTGCGAAAATGCGAGTTCGTTGGACAGGGTATGTCTCCGAATTGAACGGGACCGTGGAGTGATCGAGACTTGCCTGCTGACTGGCCGGTAACAGGCAAGGAAAGACGAGAGAATCGACGCGAGCGAGTGCTAAACCCGCGCAGGATGGCGCGGCAAGGGCAAGATAGTCCCTCATCCGTGCTGCGCTGCGATGAATGTCTCCTGCAGGGGTGCCCGAATGGGACAGGTCCGGCTCCCAACAGGCATTCCCGCAGGCTGATTTGGAGCCAAACCCGGGGACCGGCCGCGCTTCGCGAACAGCAACGCTGCCGGATGGATAGGGTGATTGCCCAACCGCGCCGGCGAGGTGGTGGCCGTCATGCGCTGTCCGGCGAGGCGCAGGCACAGGGTCAACTCGAGGTGAGGACTGACTCTGCAACTTCAGCGGCGGTTTCCGCGTCGGGCTCGACTGCAGAATCACCGGGATCGCCATTGGCCGACATCAGGACGGCGATCCAGCGCGCCCCCGGGATCTGCGCGAGCACGATCATGATGAGCACGGTGAGCGGTGCAGACAGGAACATGCCCGGCGCCCCCCACAACGCGCCCCACACGGCCAGCGACAGCAGCACGATTAGTGCCGACAGGTTGAGGCTCTTGGCCTGCATACGTGGGGCAACAAAATTTCCGATCAGGAACTGCCACACTGCAACGCCGGCAAAGACGATGGCGCCGCAAAGCAGGGAGTCGTCCGGCAGCCAGTCAGGCCATGAGGATTGCGGCTGCACCACCGCGAACAACGCCGGCAGGACGGTCGCGATGATCGAGCCGACGGTCGGGATGTAGTTGAGGACGAAGATCACGAAGGCCCAGAACAGGGCGTTGTCGAGCCCGATGACCAGAAGCGTCACATAGGTGAGCGATGTCGCGATGATCGAGAGGGCCGTCTGGACCCAGAGATACTGCTCCATCGCGCGGCGAACTTCGGCGCCGATCAGGTTGGCGCGGAAGCGGTCGCCGGGGCGAACGAAGATGCGATCCAGCTTTTTGGCGAAGGTTCCTGCGGTCACGATCAGGAAGGCGACATATATAAAGACAAGCACCATGTCGCCGACAAGGCCGGAGACGACATTGCCGGCAAGCTGGGCGAGGCTCGTCGCGTTGTTGGACAGGAGCTGAGCGACGGTTGGCGGCTGGGCGGGGGCCACGGCTTCGACCGCCACGGGCAACGCTCCCGGCACAACAGCGGCCGTGGCTTCGGGCGGAGGCGGCGCCAGAAGATTCAGCTGGGTGTAGACCTTCTTGATGATGTCGTTGATGTGCTGCTCGTATTCGCTGGACTTGCCGACGAACTCCTCGACCGCACCGCGAATGACCCCGATGAAGATCACGATCGAGAGGACGACAATGGTCACGGCCAGCAGATAGGTGAGCCAGCTGGGCACTTTGGGGAAATACTTGCGGATGACGCGGGAGAAGCCCTCCATCACCAGCCAGACGAAGATCGCCATGGCGAACGGGCCCAGGATGCGCGCGCCCTGGTGCAGCACGAAGCCAATGGCGACGGTGGCGATGATCCAGACGCCGGCCGTCAACCAGGTCCAGTTGGTAACCCTGCTGCTGGGTGTGCTCATGAGACGAGACTTATTGATAATGCAGGCCGCTGCAAAGGCGCTTCATTGCGGGGGGGCGACTTGCCTTGCCGCCGGCGGCGCCTCTGATAGCAATACGCCTCGTTCTGGAGCGTTCGGCATGACTGACAGCATTTTCCTTGGCGGCGGCGGACCGGATCACAAATCTCCGCAGGGCCTGCTGCTGGCGCGCGCGAACAGGCACGGGCTGGTGGCTGGGGCGACGGGCACGGGCAAGACCGTAACCCTGCAGATCATGGCGGAACAGCTTTCCGCCGCCGGGGTGCCGGTGTTCTGCGCAGACGTGAAGGGTGACTTGTCGGGTATCTGCGTCGCCGGAACGCCCGAAGGCAAGTCGCTGGAGAAGATCAACGAGCGCGTCGCCCAGATCGGCATGCCGGGCATCACCTATGGCGCTGCTCCCTGCATGTTCTGGGATCTCTATGGCAAGCGCGGTCATCCGATCCGCGCGACGGTTTCCGAGATGGGCCCGCAGCTGCTTTCGCGCCTGCTTCAGCTCAATGACACGCAAGAGGGCGTCGTCACCATTGCCTTCCAGTATGCCGACGACAATGGCCTGCTGCTGCTCGACTTCAAGGACTTGCGGAGCCTGCTCGCGCATGTGTCCTCGATCGCGCCCGAAATCCAGCGCACCTATGGCAACGTCGCGCCGGCTTCCATCGGGGCCGTGCAGCGCCAGCTGCTCCTGCTGGAGCGGCAGGGCGCCGAACAGTTCTTTGGCGAGCCAGCGCTTGAACTCGCCGACTTCATGCGGGTTGGGACGGATGGCCGGGGCTACATCTCGATCCTCGACGCGACGACGCTGATCAACAATCCGAGGCTTTATTCCACCTTCCTGCTGTGGCTGCTCGCCGAGCTGTTCGAGCAACTGCCCGAGGTTGGCGACCCGGAGAAGCCGAAACTGGTCTTCTTCTTTGACGAGGCTCACTTGTTGTTTGACGGCGCGCCGAAGGCGCTGATCGACAAGATCGAGCAGGTTGTGCGCCTGATCCGCTCCAAGGGTGTCGGCATCTTCTTTGTGACGCAGAACCCGAAAGATCTGCCGGAGAATGTGCTGGCCCAGCTCGGCACGCGCATCCAGCACGCGCTTCGGGCCTATACGCCGACCGAACGCAAGGGTGTGAAAGCGGCGGCGCAAAGCTTCCGGCCCAATCCAGCGATCGACACCGAGACAGCGATCACTGAGCTTGGCATGGGCGAGGCGCTGGTCTCCTCGCTCGACGCCAAGGGCGCGCCGACCATGGTGGAGCGGACGCTGATCCGGCCGCCATCCTCGCGCTTGGGCCCAGCAACCGACGCGGAACGCGCAGCTGTGCAGGCGCTAAGCCCGGTCGCGACCAAGTACGATACGACGGTGGATCGCGAGTCGGCCTATGAGATCCTGACCAGCAAGGAAGAGCAGGCAGCAAAAGCGAAGGCCGAGCTGAAGCGTTCGGAAGCGGCAGAGGCCGAAGCTGCGCGGCTCCGCAAGGAAGCCGCCAAGGCAGCCACAGCCGCCCGCGCCGAGGCGGCGGCGCGTGCGCCTGCCGCACGGGCGACAACGTCGACCCGCAAATCCACCCGCCAGACACCGGTCGAGGCCGCCTCCAGCACTTTCATGCGGACGGCGACACGGGAGCTGACCAAGTTTGTCTTCCGCGGCATGTTCGGGAACCGGAAGCGCTAAATTAGATGTGCGGAAAGTTTACCCAGATGGCGTCGTGGGCGGAGGTGGTCGCCTTCTCCCGGCCGCTGACGGCGATCCCCGACGACGCACCGGTCACGGTCTCGACGCCAATGCGGCTGGCGAAAGTGATTCGGCTTGGTGAGGACAGCGCGCGGGAGTTCATTCCGATGCGCTGGGGTTTTTCAAAGCCTGAGAATCCATCCTTCAAGCCGGACCACATGCATGCGCGCGCCGAGACCATCGACACGCGTCCGACCTTCGCGGACTCTTTTGCCGAGCGGCGCGGTCTTGTCGTGGTCAGCAGCTTCAATGAGGGCGAGGAACAACCGGGCGGCAAGACCAAGCAGTGGGTGATCCGGCCAAAGGATCGCAAGCCGATCGCTATCGCGGTGATCTGGGAAGAGTGGGCGGGCGATCAGGGATCTGAGCCCACCTTCGTCATGGTGACAACGCCGCCAAACCCTTTGATTGCAAGGGTAACGGACCGCATGCCCGCCGTACTGCGTCAGCAAGACTGGCCGGTGTGGCTTGGCGAGACGGATGCTTCGCTCACTGACGTCAAGGCGCTTCTGAAGACGTTCGACGACGAAGGCGCGTGGGAGATGAGTGAGCAGGCGTCATCCAAATCATCGAAGCCCGCGAAGACGAAGCCGCAATTGGATCTGTTCTGATTGCTTTGCTGATCGTCTCCACACGGATGATCGCGTTCGAAGACGCGTGCAAAGTTTTTTGAAAAAACTTTCGTCGAAGACTCTGATGCCCCGTTTTGGAAACTTCGCGTTCAGCTTCTCGATGCAGTTTGCCCCCATCAGATCGACACGGCGATGCGAGGTGCAGAGCCGGTCCAACAGAGAAGCAGGAGTGCAGAATGCCTACCTCGAAAAAGACCAGCACGAAAAAACCGGTCGCAGCTAAAGTCGCCGTCGCCAAAGTCCTCGCGCCGAAGGCCGCCGCTCCGAAAACGATCGCCCCGAAAGCAACCGCCAAAGTGATCGCGATGCCGGTCGCCATCCCGACAGCGCCGATGCCGGTCGCCGTTGCCCCGGTCTCCAACGTGATCCCGATGATCGCGAAGAAGCCGGTTGCGAAGAAGCCCGCCGCCAAGAAGCCGGTGGTGAAGGCTGCGGTGAAGAAGCCGGTTGCCCCGAAAGCTGCCGCGAAGCCCGTCGCGAAGAAGCCGGCGCCAAAAATGAAGGTTGCCGCCGCGGCCGTGAAACCGGCCAAGAAAGTGGCCCGCAAGAAGAAGTAGGAACCGCTCAGCGGTTCAACCTCCGACAGGTTCCTCCGGCGCGATCCTGCAAGGGTCGCGCCGGTTGCGTTTCAGGGTTTGTAGATCAGCACAAACCACAAGCCGGCAGATGAAGCCGCCGCGATCAGGAAGCCGGTGAGCGCCCAGGCCCAGCCCGTGCTCCGCTTGATCACAACCGGGGCAGGTGCGGGTTCGGCTGCCCGATTCAGAGCAGCGTCGAGCTTTGCGAGCGTCTCGGGTAGATTGCGCAGGCGGGCAAGGGCTTCGCGTGCGGTGTTGATGGCAAGCTTGCGCAGGCCTTCGGGGCCGAACTCGCGGCGGGACCAGCGTTCGACAATCGGTTGCGCTGCCTGCCAGATGTTGTGGCCGGGATCGATTGTTCGGGCGACGCCTTCAACCTGCACCATGGTCTTCTGCAGCAGGATCAGCTCGGGCCGCAGATGCATCCCGAACTGGCGGGTGATGTCGAGTAGCTGGAGCAGCACACGCGCCATCGAAACGTCGGTCGCGTCCTTGCCGAAGATCGGCTCGCCGACGGAGCGTAACGCCTGGGCGAACTCGTCCATCGAGTGGGAGGCGGGAACATAGCCGGCCTGGAAGTGGACTTCGGACACACGCTTGTAGTCGCGCTCGAGGAAGCCTTTCAGTATTTCCGCCAGGAATATCCGCTCGTTCATGCCGATGCGGCCCATGATGCCGAAGTCGACCAGCACCAGACGACCATCCGGCGTGAGGATCATGTTTCCCTCATGCAGGTCGGCATGGAAGAATCCATGATCAAGCGCGCAGGCGAGGAAGCCGCGCGTGACGCGGTTGGCGAGATCGATACGCTGTTCAGGCGACAGCGTCCCGGGATTGGTAAGCGAGCGGCCGTCGATCCATTCAGTGGTCAGCACACGCTGGCTTGTGCGTTCCCAGTCGACCTTGGGGACCGAAACATAGCCGTCGATGGCGGCGATCTCGGCGAACTCGGATGCAGCGCCAGCCTCGAAGCGTAGGTCCATTTCGCGGGTGAGGGAGCGGGCCATTGTGTCGATGAAGGCAGCGGGCTCCATCCGCTTCACTTCCGGATTGCCGTGTTTCTGGGCGGAATAGGCGATGCGCTTCATGGCGCGCAGTTCCAGCTCCATGGTGCGCTCGATGTTCGGGCGCAGAATCTTTACGGCGCGCTGCCCGCCCGGCGTCTCCAGCTTGTGAACCTGTGCGACCGACGCGGCTGCGACGGGATCGGAGAGGTTGGGGAACAGACGCGAGGCGTCTTCGCCAAACTGGTCTCTCAGAGCCTTCAGCGCCTGCGCTTTCGGGAAGGGTGGAACGGAGTCCTTGAGGCTGGAAAGATCGGTCGCTGCCTGGATGCCGATGACATCAGGGCGCGTTGCCATGAACTGGCCGAGCTTTATCCAGGCGGGGCCGAGTTTTTCCAGTGCGCGGGCAAAACGCTGGCCGGGTCGTCCGCGACCACCGCCACCGGGGAGGATGCGAAGAATGGCGCCTGCAGCTTTCGCGACAAAGGGGAGGCGCGAGCGGTAAGCGTCAGGAATGATGACGTCGTTTCGCACCATGACGGCGCCGGCGCGGGCGAGCCGCAGATAGTCGGAAAGGGCGGTGAACATGGCCTACACCGCCCATCCGGTGTGGAGGCAGGCAGCGCCGCCCGAATAGTTGGTGAAGTTGACGCCCGAAAAGCCCGCCGCGCGGATGCGCGCGGCGAAGTCGACCTGGTTCGGGAAACGACGGATCGATTCGACAAGGTATTGGTAGGAAGCCTTGTCGCCGGTCACCAGTGCCCCCATCGCGGGGATCACGTTGAACGAATAGGCGTCGTAGGCGTCCTGCAGGACGCGGTGCGTCATGTGCGAGAATTCGAGACAGGCAAAACGACCGCCCGGTTTCAGCACGCGGCGGAATTCACGCAGCGCCTTGTCGATCTCGACCACATTGCGGATGCCGAAGGAGATGGTGACGGCATCTGCCGAGCGATCCGGGAAGGGGAGCAGGGCGGCATCGCACGCGACGCGCGGCATGTTCCTGTCGGTGGGCTTGATGCCCGCTACCAGCATCGCCTCGTTGATGTCGGAGACGACGGTGAAGGTCTCAAGCTGCGAATTGCGGCGACGGGCGACTTCGTTGGCCTTGCGCTGGAAGGCGCGCGCCACATCGCCTGTGCCACCGGCGACATCAATGAGCGTTTCGCCGGGCTGGGGGTTCAGCCAGGCGATCATGTTGGACTTCCAGATCCTGTGAACGCCTGCGGACATCAGGTCGTTCATCAGGTCGTATTTCGAGGCGACAGACGCGAAAACGCCTTTGACGCGGCGGGATTTTTCATCCCGGCTGACATCCTCGAACCCGAAGGAGACCTTATCTTCGTCCATGGGCCTGAACATAGGCGAACGGCCAGCTCAGGGCTATATGCAGGCGATGCCAGAATTGCCTGAAGTCGAGACTGTTCGTCGCGGACTTGCCCCCGCCATGGAAGGTAAACGCATCCTGCGTGTCGAGACGCGCAGGAAGGACCTGCGTTTCCCGTTTCCCGAGAGATTCAACCAACGTCTCGAAGGCGCGAAGCTGACCCGGCTCGGCCGGCGCGCGAAGTACCTGGTGGGCGAGTTGTCCAATGGCGAAGCGCTGATCATGCATCTGGGCATGACCGGGCGGTTCACGGTCTCGGGAAAGAAGAAGGGCGAGTTTCATCACGCCGCCGGAGAGGATGAAAAGCATGACCATGTCGTGTTTGACATGGCTGGCGGGGCGCGGGTCGTGTTCAACGATGCCAGGCGGTTCGGGTTCATGGACCTGTGGCCACTCGAAGACATCGATAACTATGCGCCGTTTTCCGGGATGGGGCCGGAGCCGATCTCGAATGAATTTTCGGGTGCGTACCTGAAAGAGGCGTTCGCGGGCAAGAAGACGCCAGTCAAGTCGGCCTTGCTTGATCAGAATGTCGTGGCCGGGTTGGGCAATATCTATGTCTGCGAGGCGCTGTTCCGGTCGGGGATCAGTCCGAAGAAGCTGGCGGGCGCGATCAAGCAGGGCAAGCTGGAAGTGCTGGCGGTTGAAGTCCGCAAAGTGATCGAAGAGGCGATCATCGCTGGCGGGTCGACCATTTCGGATTTTGCGACGACGAGCGGCGAGCTCGGCTATTTTCAGCACCGCTTCCAGGTTTACGATCGGGAGGGGGAGGACTGCGTGGCGTGCGCAAAGCCGGTGAAGCGGCTGGTGCAGTCCGGGCGGTCGACGTTTTATTGCCCGACCTGTCAGCGCTAAAGCCCGAAATGAGAGGTTTTTGGCGGGGACCGTTCAGGCTCCGCCGGGCGGGCCGCCGAAATTGCCATACAAAATCGCGCGGCAGGTCTCTGAAATGGTTGATGTTTTAGGCAAACTTACGACATCGCGTGAAGATGAACGAATGAGTCGAACTACGTTCAGGTTCTGAAGGCTCTTATGGGCTCACGAGACTGAAAGGAGTGCCCTCATGCGTCTCATTGCTTCTTCGCTGCTTGCAGGTCTGATCGCGGCTTCCGCGGTTGCCCCGGCCTTCGCTGACGACCATGGCCGCGGTCGTGGCCACGGCAAGAACACCTACAACAACGGTCGCGACTGGAATGATCGCGACTACCGTCGCGATGATCGCCGCGATTATCGCGATGATCGTCGTGAGGATCGCTATCGCGGCTGGAGCGATAATCGTGGCCGCTACCACAATTGGGGTCGTGGCGATTACTTCAGCTATCGCCCGCACCACAGCAACTTCATCGTGGTGAACGACTATTATCGTTATCGCCTGCCGCCTCCGCGTTACGGCGAATACTACTATCGCGACGATCGTACGGGCGAAATCCTGCTCGTTGCCGCTGCTACGGGCCTGATCCTCTGGGCCCTCACCAACTAGCGCAGCACGCCCTCCGCTGATGCGCTAACGCGGCCGCCCTCTCGTCCCGGGGGCGGTCGCCTCGTTTTGGGTGGCGGTGGTGAGTTTGGAACGGGCCCAGGCGAGGCCTGTGTCGCCCTCCGCGTCGCGGCGCCAGAACAGCATGAGATCGAGTTCTGGCGTTTCCACCGGCAGTTCGCGGATAGCGACGTCGTAACGTTGCGCCAGCGAGACCGGTGCGACGAGCGCGAGGTCGCTGGCCATCACGGCGTGGAAGGCCGGCTGGTAGTGCGGCATCCGCATCGCAGGCTGAATGCGCTGGCCGATGCGCCCGAGGGCGACGTCGACGACGCCCTTGCCGCGCCGTCGCGTCGACACCGCGATGTGGCTCAAGGCCAGGAAGTACGCAAGCGTGAACCGGCCTGCCGCGCGCGGATGATCGCGGCGCAGGACGCAGACATAGCGATCCGAGAACAGCCGCTGGCTAGCGAGATCCGGGCGGGCGAAGGCGGGAATGTCGATGGCAAAATCGATCTGACCGGCGGCAAAGTCACTGGCGACGTCCTGGCGAGGCGCCTGCATCCAGTGAAAGGCGGTCCTTGCGCGCTCCTGTTCGAGCTGGCGTGCAAGTGCAGGAACGATTGCCAGTGTCGCTATATCGCCCGCAGCTATGTTGAAGACGCGGGTCGATCGCGCGGGATCGAAAGCAGCCTGGCGGTCGAGGCCGACGCTGAGCTGGGCCAGCGCCTCGCGTACCGGGCCGATCATCGCCTTGGCGGCGGGGGTGGGCGCCATCCCATCGGCGGCGCGCACGAAGAGCTGGTCATTGAACGCCATGCGCAGGCGGGCGAGGGCGTTGCTGACGGCGGGCTGCGTGAGGTTGAGGCGCTCGGCGGCGCGGGTGATCCCGCCCTCGGTGAAGACGGCCTCGAACACGGGCAAGAGATTGAGATCGATGGCGCGCAGGTTCATGATCGCCATCACTAGTATGAATGAGTAACATTGGCAAAATAAACTGGCCATATGGGTCGGGCAGGGCGAGTGTCGGCCTGCGTCCAGCGGCGCGAAGTTCTCCGGCGTGTCAGCCGCCGGCGTCATCGCGCTGCTGGCGCCAACTTCTTCACATGGGCGCAGGGAACAGGCGTGTTTGGCCGTCAGGCTGACATAGCGGCAGCTTGACATTGCCCAGCGCAAATCGAGAGATGCTCTCCGGTATCAAAATATTCGGGGAGAGCAGGATGCGCGTCATTCTCGCGACAGTTTCGGTTTTGGCGCTTGTGTCGGCCTGCAGCCCTGCTGCGCCGCCCAAGCCTGTGGCGCTGGCGCCGTCGGCCACAGCGAATGACGATCTGCAGAAACAGCTGATCGAGGCCAAACCTGGCGACGTGATCGAGATCGGCGAGGGCCGCTTCGACTTCGCAACCCCGCTGTCGCTCGACGTCGACAATGTGACGCTGAAGGGCGCTGGCCAGGACAAGACCTTCATCTCGTTCAAGGGCCAGACAGGCGCGGGCGAGGGTCTGCTTGTGACGTCGGATGGCGTGACCCTGACCGGCTTCACGATGGAAGACGCCAAGGGCGATGGCATCAAGTCCAAGGGCGCTGACAACATCACCTACAAGGACCTCAAGGTCGTATGGACCGGTGGGCCGCTGACCACCAATGGCGCCTATGGCGTCTACCCGGTCGAATCGAAGAACGTGCTGATCGATGGCGTGACGGTATCTGGCGCGTCCGATGCCGGCATCTATGTCGGTCAGTCGGAGAACATCATCGTCCGCAACAGCCGCGCCGAATACAATGTCGCCGGCATAGAGATCGAGAACTCCTCCAACGCCGACGTGCATGACAACGTCGCGACCCACAATGCAGGCGGCATCCTCGTGTTCGATCTGCCGAACCTGCCGAAGATCGGCGGGCATTCGACCCGCATCTTCAACAACCAGGTGGTCGAGAACGACACGCAGAACTTTGCGCCTCCCGGCAACATTGTCGCCAACGTGCCGACGGGCTCGGGTGTGATGCTGATGGCGAACCAAAATGTGCACGTGTTCAACAATACGTTCGACAAGAACCAGACGACGCACGTGCTGATCTACGGCTATTCGTTTGCCTTCGATGACGAGCGGTACAATCCTTTGCCGCGCGACTTCGTGATCCGCGACAACACGTATGGCGACGGCGGCAATAGCCCGCAGGGACGCCTTGCGCCGTTGGCGCCCGCCATCGGCGGCAAGCTGCCGGCAATCGTGTGGGACGGTGTCACCACTTATCATGGGAAGACGGAAGACGTTCGTATCGCGGTGCGCGAGAAGCCGGAGGTCGGCTTCATCAATCTCGGCCTCGGCGTGACGCCGATCGACCTGACCAAGGCGAAACCCTCAACCAAGCGGCTGCCGGACTTCGAGATCGCCGAACCGCCTGCCGTGGTCCTGCCGCAGGACAAGCCGGCTACGAAAGAGGGAGCTTAAGCCTCGGATGAAGGCGAAGTGAGCGGCAGCGTGCGTTTGCTTGTTGTGTCGTTGTTTCTTGCGCTCGCCGCGTGCTCTGCACCGGCGGGCGTGAAGGACAGCGTGATCCTTGCGGCTGATCCGGCGCCAAAGCTTTCGGATTATGGTTTCTTCGCTACGGCGAATGCAGGAGCTGCAGTCGCGGATGGCGTGCGCCCGTATGATCTGGTGAACGCGCTGTTCGCGGATTATGCGGGCAAGCATCGCTTCGTCTATGTGCCGAAGGGCCAGAGCGCGACCTACAATCCGGACACGGTGTTCGACTTTCCGGTTGGTTCGGTGCTGATCAAGACGTTCGCGTTCGCGCCCGACATGCGCGACCCTGCGCTCAATGAAAGGTGGATCGAGACGCGGCTTCTGATCCACAAGAGCGAGGGGTGGGTTGCCTATCCCTATGTCTGGAATGCAGAGCAGACTGAGGCGGTCTATTCGCCCGTGGGCGGCCGGCAGATTGTCAAGACTATCTCGCCCGAGGGTGAGGCGCTGACGATCAACTATGCGATCCCGAATCGCAACCAGTGCAAGGAATGCCATTCGAGGAACAAGGTGTTCACGCCGATCGGGCCGAGTGCGCGCAACCTCAATCATGTGGGGCCGGCGGGCGTGCAGCAGATCGCGGACTGGACCGAGCGCGGGATACTGACCGGCGCGCCGGCCGAGGGATTGCCGACAGCGCCGCCCGCGTTCGGCGATCAGCCACTGGAACAACGCGCGCGCGCGTGGCTCGATATCAACTGCGCGCATTGCCATCGCGCGGGTGGCGGTGCGTCCAACTCCGGGCTGTTCCTGGCGTGGAACGAAACCACACCCACGGGGTGGGGCGTTCACAAGCGACCGACGGCTGCGGGTCGGGGATCGGGCGATTTTCTGTTCGTGATCGAGCCTGGCAAGCCGGATCAGTCGATCATGATCCATCGCATCGGCTCGGTTGAGCCGGGCGTGATGATGCCCGAGCTCGGCCGCACGACGGTGGATACCAGGGCGCTGGCGCTGATCCGTGAGTGGATCGCGGCGATGCCGCCGGTCGCGCAATAATACCTTATTGTTCGCGGCCGTGATGCGGCCCGAAGACCTTCATGCAATTGCAGCCTGATCGTCAGATGGCTGTTACGGAGTCAGGCGACAGGGGAGGCGCAGCCGGCATGGGCTGCGGAAGATGAACGGACCTTCCCCATGATCGCTATCCGTGGACTTGCCGCGATTGCCGTCGCCGGCTGCACCGCCATCGCCCTGGCGCCGCGAGGCGGGGCTGACCCCGCGCGCGAGACGATTTCGATTAGCTTCCTCTATGACGCCGACAAGCCGGCAATGGACAACTATCTGGTGTTTGCACGTCAGGCCGAGCGCGCGTGTTCGATGACGAACGGACAAAGGCTGAGCCTCCGCCGGGTTGACCGCGCCTGCGTCGAGGACCTGCTCGAGAAGGTGGTCGTGGGCATGGACCGGCCGCGGCTGGCCGAGATTCATGACGTCAGAACTGGCGCCCGCGCCGACTCCTCCCGTACGCTTGTTGCGCGCTGAGGACCGGCCGGACGCTCAAGCGGGCGGGGGCCTCGCCTCCGCCCGCGCCTGCCCCAAGTCCATGCTCACCTGGATTGTCACCTCGGTGAGTGTGGGCGTCGATACGGGAATAGAGTTGTCACCGAAGAGCAGTTCGAGCTGAAGTTGCCGGTAGCGCTGAGCCTGGAGACGCCGGCTGCCTGAAATCAGACGGCCGCCCCGGTGACGGAGCGGCCGCTGGATTGGAGCTAGAAGAGGACGCGATTACTCCGCGTCTTCCTTCGGTCCCTCGCTGCGTTCACGGCGCGGGCCGCGATCGCCGCCGCGGCCACCGCCACGACCGCCACGATCGCCATCACGACGCGGACGATCGCCGCGCGGCGGACGGTCGCCCGACGGACCATCATCCACGACGCCTTCGATAGCTTCGCCAGTTTCCTGATTCACGGCTTTCATCGAGAGGCGAACCTTGCCGCGATCGTCGAAGCCGAGGAGTTTCACCTTCACGATGTCGCCCTCTTTAACGACAGCCGAAGGGGACTCAACGCGTTCAGCGGCGAGTTGGCTGACGTGCACGAGGCCGTCCTTGGCGCCGAAGAAGTTCACGAACGCGCCGAACTCCATGACCTTCACGACCTTGCCTTCGTAGATCGCGCCGATTTCCGGCTCGGCGGTGAGGCCGATGATCCATTTCTGCGCAGCTTCGAGGCTTTCTTTTTCGACAGCGGCGATCTTCACCGTGCCGTCGTCCTCGACATTGATCTTCGCGCCCGTCTTTTCGACGATTTCGCGGATGACCTTGCCGCCCGTGCCGATCACGTCACGGATCTTGTCGACCGGGATCTTCATCGAGATCATCTTCGGAGCGTTCTCGGAGACTTCGTGGCGGGCGCCCGTCATCGCCTTGTTCATCTCGTTGAGAATGTGCAGGCGGCCACCGCTCGCCTGGGCGAGGGCAGTCTTCATGATGTCGAACGTGACGCTGTCGATCTTCAGGTCCATCTGCAGCGAGGTGACGCCCACTTCGGTGCCCGCAACCTTGAAGTCCATGTCGCCGAGGTGATCTTCATCACCGAGGATGTCGGACAGGATGGCGATGCCGTCGGCTTCCTTGATGAGGCCCATGGCGATGCCCGACACCGGACGGGTGATCGGAACGCCGGCGTCCATCATGGCAAGCGAGGCGCCGCAGACCGATGCCATCGACGAGGAGCCGTTGGACTCCATGATCTCTGACACGATGCGGAGCGTGTAGGGGAAGTCGGCCGGGGCCGGCAGGACAGCTTTCACCGCGCGCCAGGCAAGTTTGCCGTGACCGATTTCACGGCGGCCCGGAGAGCCGCCACGGCCGGTTTCGCCGACCGAGTAGGGAGGGAAGTTGTAGTGAAGGAGGAATTTCTCCTTCTTCGTGCCGC
>CANJXY010000019.1 GCA_947478925.1 Hyphomonadaceae bacterium
CGTTGATGACAATGAGTTGGTGGCAAGCATGCTCGTCCAAACGCTGAATGCCTCAGGCTTCGATGCGGAGTATGCGCTGTCTGGCGAGAAGGCGCTTGCACGTGAGACAAGCAGCTTTGACGCTGTCGTTACCGATTTCCGGATGCCAGGCATGGACGGGCATGAGCTAGCTGTGCGTTTGAAGACTGCCCGCCCAAGTCTGCCGATCATCATCTATTCTGGGCAAGGTGGGCATATTGCCCATAGCGCTCTTTTCAGTGCGGTTCTCTCCAAGCCGATAAAGCCCGCAGAATTGGTTGACGCAGTCCGTCAGTCCATTGCGAATGTCTTGTGAAGGACAACCTTTGAGCGCGATGCTGAAGGCCTCGCGCTGAAGCAGTGAGGTGCCAGTGCAGAGTGCTCTGTCAGCACTCTGATGTCGCAGCGCCTTCTAGCGCCCATTCTCCGGCGTTGAACGAGACGGCGATCCATTCGCGAGCGTCTTGAGTATGAAATCAAAAGAGTACCCTGCGCGATCGCGAAGGAAGATCTGAAGAACCGTTTCGTACCAGCCGCGTCGCGAGTCGAAGTAGTTTAACAAGCGGTGATAGCGAGCTGCGCGCCCGGCAGCGCTATCCGGTGGTGCGGATCTTGACCGGCGGTGACGTGCTTTCGTCATGTGGTAGTAAGCCAGACTTTTGTTGCGAAAGCACGCCGTACAGACGCGCCGATGCTTGCGAAAGTCGGACGGATAGTTCTTTTCGATTTTGCACGACCTACACAAGGCGACAGTCATTACCCGCTCCGGTAAGCGCCTGATTGAGGTCACTGCGATATTGACCCGCGTATGCGTGACCGATCGGGCCGCCCCTCGATCACTGCCAAAGGTTTTGGGGAGTCGCGGGTGATGTCATCTAGACGTAGCGCTAGTGCTTTGGACGAGCTGGTTGGAGTGCTCGCGAGGCGTAGCCGGCGAATACGCGAGTGGGGGCGTTTCTCCAGGCCATGACCGGCTCCGCGTCGAGCAAGGGCTCCGCTGGCCATGCCGCGGCTGACCTCAGAGGCGATGATCGACTAACTTAAGACTCGGACCACCCGGTGGGGCCGATCAAAGGCCTGTCTCCATTGGTTCGTTGGATCGCCTGAACCATCTCTGATGGCACGCATCGAGGCTCCCTCCTAAGCGTGAACAGATCACCACGCCGTTTTTACGAGTATGGCCAGACGGCGGTGAACTGCGCCCGACCATGCCGTAATGGTAAACCGACCGGCTTCGAATCTTAATCATATGCAAATCTTTTGTAACGACGCTAACCCCACACCACATGGGGACTTTCCAATGCTGACAGGTACAAAATCTCGCCCAGCAAAGTCTTCGGAGCGCGATATAAATGGGATGGTCGTGGCCATCGACCGCGTCATGGCCGTGATCGAGTTCTCGACGGACGGAAACGTCCTCTCGGCTAACGCCAATTTCTCCACCGCGCTGGGCTTCTCGCTCGATGAGATCAAAGGTCGCCATCACCGGATGTTTGTCGACCCGGCCTATGCGAGCAGCGAGGCTTACAGACAGTTCTGGGACAAACTCAACCGCGGCGAGTTCGTAGCCGGCGAGTTCAAGCGCTTCGCCAAGGGTGGCAGAGAAATCTGGCTGCAGGCGTCATACAATCCGATCAAGGATTCCTCCGGCCGCGTGACGCGCGTCGTCAAGTTTGCAACCGACATCACCGACGCCAAGAACAAGGCCATGGACGCTCAGGGACAGATGGAGGCGATTGGCCGGAGCCAGGCTGTCATCGAGTTCAATCTTGATGGAACCATCATCACAGCGAATGCAAACTTCCTGGGCGCGATCGGATATTCGCTGGAAGAAATCCGCGGCCGCCATCATCAGATGTTCGTGGACAAGGCTTTCGCCAATTCAGCCGAGTACAAGCAATTCTGGGAGTCCTTGCGGCGAGGGGAGTTCCAGGCAGCCGAGTACAAGCGCATCGGGAAGGGCGACAAGGCGATCTGGATCCAGGCGAGTTACAACCCGATCAAGAATGCCGACGGCGTGCCCACAAAGGTCGTCAAGTATGCGACTGACATTACCGCGCAAGTTGAGCGGCGGCTGCGTAATGAAAGACTGTCTGTCGAAATCGATCGAGAGCTCGCGGGCGTATCCGGAAGCGTTCGCTCCGTCTCCCAGCAAGCCAGTGACGTGGCCAGCGCCGTAACCGAAACCTCAGCCACGATTCAGAGTGTGGCCGCCGCCGCCGAAGAACTGACGTCATCAATTTCCGAGATCTCGTCGAGCATATCATCGTCAAAACGATCAACCGACGAAGCCAGTGAGTTGACCAGAAGCGCTGATTCATCAGCTGCAGCGCTCACCAAGACCGCACAGCAAATGTCGGGGATCGTTGATATCATCGACGACATAGCCTCGCAGATCAATCTTCTTGCGCTCAACGCAACCATCGAGTCAGCCCGCGCAGGGGAGGCGGGCCGCGGATTTGCCGTCGTCGCGGCGGAAGTGAAGCAGCTCGCAGCTCAGGTCTCTTCGGCCACAAAAACGATTTCGGGAGAAATCAACGGCGTCCAGACTGTGTCGGCAGAGGTTGTGGGTTCGCTCAAGGCGATTCAGAAATCTGTGTCAGGAATCGCAGACAGCATCTCGTCAGTGGCTTCGGCCGTCGAACAGCAGTCGGCTGCTACGTCGGAGATATCCTCGACAATGCAAGCGGCGTCCGGCGCCGTGACCAGTATCGATCAGGGCATAAACACTATCGCGAGCTCAATGGAGAAGGCAGCGCACGGCGTCGCACAGGTTCAAGACAATGTGCGCGTCCTGGTCGCATAGGTTTGATGCCGACTGGAATGACTGCAGCAATGTTTTCGCGCCTGGCGCAGCGCGTCAATGACTGCTTGTGTACGACTCCCGCCGCGACGCAGCACTGTCCTTGACTGGCAAGGATGGGGCGCCTCAGCCGGATTGTCATATTCTGTATTCCAGCCGCGCTTGTGTAATTCCCGCTGTTCGTCGCTCGGCGCGCGAGCGACATCTTCGGCTGTAACCTCAACCGCCGTCATAGACCCTTGGCGAGATCGTTCTCATCGCGAGGAAGCCCAGGGTTGTTGACTGCTCAAAGGTAATCCATCGCCCCCCCAAGTGGTCGATATTGCACGCGCCCCATGGCCTGACCTAAAGCGCGGGCTCCGACGACATCTCGAACCGTTGGTGCATCAGCGTTGTCGAGACGACGCGCTGGATGCGGCCCTCATAGGCCGGGCGTTGGTCGGGGGGGCAGGTCTGCATTTCCTTGAAGGCCTGACGGGCCTTGGCGGGATCGAAGATCGGCTGCTCGTCGAGGGCGCGCGAGGCGAGGACGTCGGCCATCATGGTCATCATCGGGTCGCCCACGGCGGCGGGTGGCGAGGTGAAGGGGTGCTTCTCCCGATTGTAGACTTCCTCGATCAGTACATCCTTCGCAGCCTCCCGCAGGACATGCTTCTCGCGATACCCCCTGAGCTTCATCGAAATCGGCACGCGGGCGGCATAGTGGGCCACGTGATGGTCCAGGAAGGGTACACGCCCTTCGATCGAATGCGCCATTTCCATCCGGTCGCCGAGGAAGGTGAGGATGAAGTTCGCAAGGTGGGTTTTCGAGTTGACGTAGAGCGCCTGGTGCAACCGGTCGCGGCCGGCGACCGCAGTCGAGAGCGGCAGGCGGTCCAGCACGTCAGCATAGACGGACTTTCCTTTCACGGAGCTGGCGACCTCGTCGCGCAGCCATTCCGAAGCGGTGACGCCCATGGCGCCGAAGCTTTCGATGAAGGAGGGCAGGAAGCCGAGGCGGTTGACGACCTCGACGAAGATCGGATTGTCAGCGGCCTGCTGCATGAAGATGGAGCGTGTGGCGGAGTTTGACTCGAACATCTGCGCGAGCAGCGCTTCAGTCTCCTTCTGCGTGCGTGTGCCGGGGTGGTGCAGCAGGGCATCGCGGCGGAACGTGGCATACCCGCCGAGCAGTTCGTCCGAGCCCTCGCCGGTGAAGACCACTTTCAGGCCGGCGTCGCGTACGGCCTTCGAGAGGAGGTACTTCGCGGCGCCGTGACCGTTCACCATCGGTGTTTCGGAATGCCAGACAGCGTCCGCATAGGCGTCGGCGAGCGCCTGGCGCGTGACCGGAACCTGATGGTAGGTTGCCCCGACAAACTCGGCCTGGCGGCGGGCAATGGGGCTCTCATCCCAGACGGGATTGTCGAATGCGAGGGTGTAGGCGCGGATCGGCCGCGACATCTGGGCTTGCGCGAGGCCGAGCACAGCGCAACTGTCGATGCCCCCCGAGAGATAGCAGCCGACCTCCACGTCAGCGACCATTCGCTCGCGGACAGCGTCGCTCAGCACTTCGCGGAAGCCAGCGACAACTTCCTTTTCAGAGCGCTTGTCCGCGGCGGTCTCTTCAGTGGTTGGGAAATCCCAATCCCAGTAGCGGTATATCTGCACGTCGTTGCCGCGCGCGATGGCGTAGCAGCCCTGCGGAACCGAGCGGATACCGGCAAACATGGTCCGTTCGTGATTGCGGACGATGTAGAGGTCCTGCCACGCAGCTTCGGCGTCCCAGGCGGCGGGTACGCCCAGCGCCAGCAGCGCCTTGATCTCGGAGCTGAAGAACACACCCTCCGGCGTCACGGCATAGAACAGCGGCTTGATGCCGAAGCGGTCGCGGATAGCGATCATGATATCGCGCCGCTGGTCGGCGATCAGAACGGCAAACTCGCCACGCAACTGCTCGGTCGCGCGCAGGCCACACTGCAGGTAGAGGTGAAGCGCGATCTCGCTGTCCGAATCTGTTTGGAACTTGGCGCCCTTTGCGCGGAGCTCGTCACGAACTTTCTGGTAGCCGTAGAACTCGCCGTTGACGGCGAGGTGGACGTCGCCCTCGGCGTTGGACATCGGTTGATCGCCATTACTGAGACCGATGATCGAGAGGCGGGTGTGCCCGAGGAAAAAGCGGCCGCCGCTCCATTGGCGCTGACCGTCGGGGCCGCGATGATCGAGAGCGTGCAGCGCTTTCTCGATGCGCTCACGCGCGATCGGCTTGCGTGCAATTCCGCCAAGAAGCCCACACATGTCGTTTCTCCGCGGCGTCGTGTCAGCGCACGACACTCTTGTTGGAGACGGACCGGGCTCCGGACGTCGGCTATTGTCAAGAATTTCTTCAACTCACTTGCGGATCACCGCAACGGCAACCTCAAGCGGGGCCCGCCTTCAACGGCCATCCGACGCATGACTGCAACTGGGCGATAACCTGCCGATCATGCAGCCCACATCTAACGTCTGCAATGCGCTCGAAAATGCCCGGGCCAACTTATCCGACAAGAGCTTGGCGGACGGGCTGATGTTTTCTCTCGACCAATCCGCCTTTGCCTAAAGGTCATCAGCAGGCTGGAAGCTGGAGCGATTGGCTCATCGATCTACCCTTCAGGGTCCGCGGACGGGCTATCGCGTCGCGCAGCGAGCGCCTGTCCTGGGGCAGCCTATGGCTTGGCGAGCTCGACCATCACTTCATTGCGCCTGAAGAATGGCAGCGTCCATGGCGGGTCGTAGAAGGCATAGACGGGCGCTCCGACCGGGGTCAGGCCGAGATTTGCGACCTGTTTCATCAGATCGGCGCGCATCTGCTCCATCTCGCCTGCCGAACCCAGACCGGAAAACCGCACGACGGCCATGCGCTTTGCCGGATGGGGGATGAGTTTCACGTTCGGATTAACCGGAGCAGGTAGCGTTTCCATGGTGTAGTTGGCAGGCATGGTGAAGCCGACTGTCCAGCTGCTGGCGCTATCTGCACGCTGGGTCACCGGCGCAGTCATGGCAATCTGCTCGCGCGGCGCCTGCGTTACCGGCGCAGTCATGGCGATCTGAGGCCCGTTGCGGTCCTTGGCGAATATGTAGTCGGCAAGCGGCTGGAAGCCGGCATTGCGGGCGCGCTCAGCCCCGCCCTGCAGGGTTACTTCCGCCACGATGATCGGGGCATAGTCCCGGATCTCGAAACTCCCCTGTTTTGTCACCAGGGTGAAGGCCGGTTCCTCTGTAGCCATAGCAGGCGATACACCCCACACCGTTACAGCAAGAGCCAGAATTATCCTGCGGGCAGCTTTCATCATGAGACCCAGTACGCGCGGCAGGTGATTTTGGACCACCACGCATCCCAGATCTCCATGAGGCCCCCAGTGCGAACACGCCTCGATCGGCGTCAGGACACCCGCCGATCCAGGGTCTGATGACCATCACAGCGACCTCGGACTACAGGGCGGATTGCGTGGGCAGTCTGTGCGCACCATGTAGAGGCCATGACAATGCCTCAGCTGACAGTGTGGTTTGACGGGGTGTGTCCGCTTTGTCGCCGCGAGATTTCGTTCATCAGGCGCCTCGATTCCCGTGGTGCGATCCGATTTGTAGATGTGGCCAGCGAGCATGGCGATTGCCCTCTTGATCGAGCAGAACTGCTCGCAAGGTTTCACGCAAAGGAAGATGACGGCCCGCTGCTTTCAGGCGCAGCCGCCTTCGCGGCGATGTGGAGAAAAATCCCCCTGCTGCGTCCCGTCGGTCTCCTCGCCAGGTGGAGCCCGGTGCTGTGGCTTTTCGAACGGCTTTACGTCCTGTTCTTGCGCGTACGGCCTGCATTGCAGAAATTGGCGCGGTGAGCAGGTCGGAGATCGTCAGGCCTATCGCATGGTTACTGGATAGGCCGCGCTCCGGCGTTTCCCGCTTCAATCGCCGCAAGACATTCGAGGATGTCGTCCCAGGCCGCCAGCGCCTCCACATCGCCGACAGCCGCAAACTCAGCTGCGCGCATCACCGCAATCACTTCGGCATCGTCCCCATACTGGCCGATCAGCGCCAAAGCCGTGGACCTGGTCTGCTCATCAAAGTCTCGCGTCATCTGTAAATCTGTCCAACGTCGTCGCCTCGATGCAAGCATTTTGGCGCTTGTGATCTATGGCTCTTACGCAGCCTGGCCACAGCCGGATGCTCGATGGCGGTTTCGGGTAGCCCGCTGCTAGCTTGTGGACGTTTCGCTTCTGGAGCTTGTCCGCTTCGAGCTGGCGTCTAGCCTCTGCGGCATGGTCCCTTCGCCCCGGAAAATCTCGCTCGCCCAAGCCGTGAAGCAGGGCGACACGGCCCTCATAATCTATTGCGCGACCTTCGATCCCAAGGCCCATAGCTATAGCGGCGGGCCACGCACCTGTTCCCACAAGCGGGAGATCCATATGAGCGAGGCGCTTGCCATGTTTGGTGAACAGACAAGCCTCAGCGACTTGCCCGTCAGATGCTCCCTTTGCGGCGGTCGGGACTTCATCGCGCGTGGGGTGCGAACCGAGGCGGGGTAGCTGCGACGTCCCCGCCGCCAGGCCGTATCTCTGTCGAGCAGAAGCAGCTCAGCGGCGTGGAGCGGTTGCTGCAGCTTGAGAGCGACATCGCTTGGCGCCGTGAGCCACGTTTGAGCCTCGCACCAGTTCTGGCGCTCACCGGCACGCGAGCCTTAGTTCAGACACGTTACGTCTGTCGGCTTGCTGACCAGGAACTCGTTCGCGTTCTGCCGTATCGTTCGGAAACTGCGAATGCCGGAGGCGCAGGGCGGGGGGGTGACTGTGGCCTGCATCTGCGTGTCGCCTGCGTTCTTCTTGCTCACCTGTACGAACACGGACGGGAAGTTGTTGAACTGAAACGTCACGGGGCCCGTCGTGCCTGCGATCACCGCGTTGGGCGTACCGCATTCGCCCGCGACGAGACCGCGCCCGTCCATATCGATGCGCACCTTTGCCGGCTTGAACTCCTGCGAGACGATTATGCGGGTCGGCGCATAGATTGTCCGGGTTACCCCGGATGTGTCTTTGACTGTCACCATCTCATATGTGATCCGGCTGTCACTGTAAGGAAACGTGCCTGACGTCTGTGCGGCCCCGAAATCCTTGCAGATGATGGTAACGCCGCCTGTGACGGGAGCCGTTGGAGGTTTGACCGCGGAGACAGGGTTCACCACCGGCGCCTTGGGTGGCGTCGGCGGCGTTGGTTTTTGCGCGTTCGCCCCGCCGAGCGCGCCGAGCGCGATGAGCGCTGTTAGCGCGACCAGCGTTCGCGAAACCTTCGGCATGCCTGCCTCCTAAGGATATCTACGGGAAGGTTAGGCCTGTTCGCCGCCATGACCAATTCGAAGCGGCACGCCCGCTTGCCGGGACCCTGGTTTCCGGTCATTGGTCCGTTTCGACTGCGAGGAGACAGGTTTTGGCTATCCACCACCACGAAGGCGACCTGCCGGCTAGTGTGAAGTTCGAGGGCTCGGTCGCCGTCGATACCGAAACCATGGGCCTCAGCCCGTTCCGAGACGCTCTGTGCGTGGTGCAGCTGTCTGACGGCAAGGGCGATGCCCATGTCGTGCGCCTGGTTCGGCCCGACTATAACTGCCCTAACCTCAAGGCGCTGGTCGCCAACCCGCGGGTCCTTAAGATCTTCCACTACGCCCGGTTCGATGTCGGCATGATCCAGCAATGGCTCGGGGCGCCGTGTTTCCCAGTCTATTGCACCAAGATCGCTTCCCGCCTTGCCCGCACCTATACCGACCGCCACTCGCTCAAGGAGCTGGCGAAGGAACTGGTCAACGTCGATATGTCAAAGGCCCAGCAGAGCTCAGACTGGGGCTCTGACAAGCTGTCGGACGCCCAGCTCGCCTATGCGGCCTCCGACGTCCTCTATCTTCACGAGATCAAGGCCAAGCTGGACGCCATGTTGCAGCGCGAGGGCCGGACGGAGCTTGCCCAGGCATGCTTCGACTTCTTGCCCGTCCGGGCCGCCCTCGACCTCTCGGGCTGGGCCGAGCAGGACATTTTTGCACATAGCTGAGAAAATGGGGCAGGCAGGGCCCCAGCGGTGCCAAATTGTCGCCCATCTGGGACGTTTCGCTGCGACCTGCCGGTTTCACGAAGCCATCGACCGATCTAGGCTGAAGCATGAGTCTTGCCGCACAGTCTGAGCATACGATGGCCCTCTGGGGCCCGCGGCGCGCGATCACCCTCACGGATGCGCGCAAGCGGACGGCGCTGGTGCATATCCTGCGACTGCTTTTTACCGTTGGCGCCGTGCTTTCGGCTGGCTGGCTCTTTGGAACCATTATTGAAAGCAGCCTGCGCGAGCCAAGCACACAAAGCAGCGCTGCCGGGGTCACCGTCACGGTCCATGCCCCCCGGTTCGACGGTTTTGACAGCCAGGACAGGCCTTACACCCTCACCGCCATGACCGCCCAGCGCCGCAGGGACAACCTTTCACTGGTCGATCTGGTGAACCCCCGCCTCAAGGATTACACTTCCACCACTGTCCAGGCCCGGGAAGGTGTGTGGAATGCGGAACTTGAAGTTCTCGACCTGCAGGGCGATGTCGTGATGACCGACGCGGCAGGCTATACCTTCACGTCCCAGAAGACTCGCATGTATGTCAAAGACAGCCGGGTCGAGGGGCAAGAGCCGCTCAACGGTCACGGCCCCATTGGCGAGGTGCGGGCTGACGCCTATGAGGTTCTTGATAATGGCGACCGTATTGTTCTCAAGGGACATGTCTGGACGAAGTTCACGCCTAAGAAAAAAAAGAACCGATAGGCCTCTCGCGCCAACAGGTTCGGCGGCGTTCGGAATGGCAGGATGATGGTAATGACCTGGTCACGGCTAGTACTTGCGGTCCCTGCGGCGCTCATCGCCCTCGCCGGCGCACCTGCCTTCGCACAGATCGGCAAGAGCGATGCTCCGGTCGAGATCACCTCGCAACAGGGCGAGTACCTGCAGAACGAGGGGAGGGGCGTCTACACGGGCAATGTGGTTGCCTCTCAGGGTGACAGCCGCATCACGACCGACAAGCTAACCGTGATCTGCTCCAAGACCCCCGCAGCAGGCGCCAACGCTGCGCCTTCGTGCGATGAGCTCGAAGTGCTCGTGGCCGAAGGCAACGTCTACTACATGGCGCCGGACGTGCGTATTCGCGGCTCTAAGGCCGAGTACGACTTCCCCTCCGACACCATCACCATCACCGGCGACGTGATCCTGTCGCGCGGCGAGGATGGCGTGGTGCGCGGCACGCGTGTCGTCTACAGCATCGGCGAAGGCCGCACGATCATCACCGCCGGCGAGAAGCGCGTCATCACCGTCTTCAACACCGCCAAGAAGCAGACGCCAGCGACCCCGGCTGTCCCCGCCCAACCGGCTCCGACCCAGAACTGAGATACGCATGGATGCGCGCAACGAGACGGCGCCAGTCGCCTACGAGGCAGACGATCGCGACGGCCTGCGGGCGAACAATCTTGCCAAGTCGTTCAAGGGCCGACAGGTGGTGAAGGATGTGAGCCTTCATTTGAAGCGCGGCGAGATCGTTGGCCTGCTCGGCCCTAACGGCGCGGGCAAGACGACTTGTTTTTACATGATCATGGGCCTCATCACCGCCGATGGCGGCCGCGTGACGATGGATGGCGCAGACATTACCGCCTTGCCGATGTACCAGCGCGCGCGCCTCGGCGCTGGCTACCTGCCGCAGGAGAACTCGATCTTTCGCGGCATGAGCGTCTGGGACAACGTCATGGCGGTGGCCGAGCTCACCGAGGACACCACCGAAAAGCGCAACGAGCTTACGGCTTCCTTGCTGGAAGAGCTCCAGATCTCGCGGCTGGCGAAGCAGAACGCGAATTCGCTGTCGGGCGGCGAACGGCGGCGGGTGGAGATCGCCCGGGCGCTGGCCTCGCGACCGCACTTCATGCTGCTGGACGAGCCCTTCACCGGGATCGACCCGCTGGCCGTATCCGACATTTCTGATCTGGTCCGTTACCTCAAGGGCCGGGGCCTCGGCGTGCTGATAACTGACCACCAGGTCCGCGAAACGCTGGAAATCGTCGATCGCGCCTCGATCATCTATGATGGCAAGGTGCTCTTCGAAGGCACGCCGTCGGAGGTCCTGACCAACGAGGACGTCCGCCGCGTCTATCTCGGCGCGCGCTTCCAGTAGGGCTTCGGCCGTCCGATAACCTCAAATATCGCCCGTCCCGGACCAAAAAGTCCGGGTAATGGCTGCGATCCAACAAAGTCGGTGGTGTGCCGATTATGCAATTTTAATACCGCGGTAGTAGGTTATTCTGATCTGGAGTGGTGAAGCCGCCAGCGGGCCCCGCGCCTGCTGCCGGCACGGGAGGATTAAGTGGCGCTTGCGCATCGTCTGCAGCTTAGACAGGGGCAATCCCTCGTCATGACGCCGCAGCTGCAGCAGGCGATCAAGCTGCTGCAACTCTCCAACGTCGAGCTTCAAGAGTATGTCGAAACCGAAATCGAGAAGAACCCGCTTCTAACTCGCGCTGAAGGCGAGGGGCCCACGGGCGAAAATGATGCGCCGGACATCGAGCGGTCGGATCGCCGCGAGGAGATGCAGCTCGACGAGGCCAGCGGGGCCAACGAGGCTAGCCGCGAACTCGACGCGAGATCCGACGATGTCTACGAGTCCGATGGCCCCCCTGAGCGTGGCTCCAGCTCGGCCGAAGGCGGACCGTCCACACAGCTCGACTGGTCCAAGGCCGGCTCGGGCAAGCAGGTGTCCGAAGACTTCGATTTTGAATCGATCACCTCCGAAGAAAAGAACCTGCGCGATCACCTCGAGGATCAACTGCAGCTCGCCGGTCTCACCGATGCCGACCGCCTGATCGCCTCGCGCCTGATCGACGAAACGGACGAAGCCGGCTTCATGCGTGGCGACGTTCACGAGATTGCGCAGGCGCTCGGCACCGATGTCGAGGATGTCGAAGCTGTGCTTGGCGTCTGCCACGGGTTCGAGCCGACGGGCGTCATGGCTCGCAGCCTTCAGGAATGTCTCTCGCTTCAGCTGATCGAACGCGATCGCTTCGACCCGGCGATGCAGAAGTTGATGGAAAATCTCGAGATCGCAGCACGCCGCGATTTCCGTCGCCTCGCTGACCTCTGCGGCGTCGACCAGGAAGATGTCGTCGATATGCTGTCGGAGCTGCGTACGCTGACGCCGCGCCCCGGAAGCGCATTTGCGGGCGAACCTGCGCCGACAGTCACGCCGGACGTCTATGTCCGTGAAATGTCTGATGGCGCATTTTCTGTCGAACTCAACGCCGACACGCTGCCCCGCGTACTGCTCGATCGTACCTACTACGCCGAAATCTCGCGCGTATCGCGCACCGAGGAAGACAAGACCTTCATTTCGGAATGCCAGGCGTCAGCTAACTGGCTGATCAAGTCACTAGACCAGCGCGCGCGCACGATCCTGAAGGTGTCGAGCGAAATCGTGCGCCAGCAGGACGGATTCTTCGTTCACGGCGTGCGAGCGCTGCGCCCCCTCAATCTCAAGACGGTCGCTGACGCCGTCGAGATGCACGAGTCGACTGTGTCGCGCGTTACATCGAACAAGTACGTTGCAACGCCGCGCGGTGTTTTCGAGCTGAAATACTTCTTTTCCGCATCTATTCCCGCGACGCAGGGCGGCGAGTCCCATTCGGCGGAAGCCGTACGGCACCGCATCAAAGAAATGATCGAGAAGGAAAGTCGCGAAGCGGTGCTTTCTGACGACCAGATCGTGGAACGACTTCGCGCGCACGGCATTGATATAGCGCGCAGGACCGTCGCGAAGTACCGCGAGTCCCTGCGCATACCCTCCTCAGTTGAGCGCCGGCGCATATTCGCCAGCGGAGGCTGATCGCAGGCGTTGACCTTCGGGTCCGGCAATCCCAAACTTGAGTCAAGACAAGTGAGGCCGGACCAGTTGCGCGCATGCATGGCATGCCCGCCCACGAGAAGGAGCCACCATTGCAAGTCCAGATCGCAGGCAAGAAGATCGAAGTGGGCGCCGCGTTGCAGGATCGCATCGCGTTCGGACTCGAGTCGCGCGTATCGAAGTATTTCAACAAGACTGGCGAGGCATTCGTTACAGTGTCCAAACCAGGCTGGGCGTTCTACGTCGATTGCTCGATCCACTTGCCGTCGGGCGTGACATTGCAGGCGCACGGCGAAGGCGATGATGGTTACCAGGCGTTCGAGATGGCGCTCGACAAGATCGAGAAGCGCGTCCGGCGTTACAAGAATCGCCTGCGTAACCACCGCGTCAAGGATGGCGCATCTGTCGAGTCCGCGTTCGAGCGGATCATCGTGCCGCTGGAAGACACGGCGGATGGTGATGATAGCACGGCAGTGGAATCGGATGCGGGAGATTCCCCCGTCATCGTTGCCGAGTCGGATACGCGCATTCAAACACTGACTGTTTCCATGGCGGTCATGCAGCTCGAGCTGGCCGATTCCCCGGCAGTCATGTTCCGGAACGCAGCTCACGGCCGACTGAACATGGTCTACCGCCGGGCGGACGGTAATGTCGGTTGGGTCGATCCCGGCAAGGATGCCTGAATACTGTTGGCGGCACAGGCTATTCCCGTCGGGCTCCAGTCCGGCTATCTCCCGCCGACGGATCGGGCGAAGGGGGTCCTTTTGATCTATCTCAGTAGAGTCATGAACACAGATTTCTCGGCAGGCGGCCTTACCTGATGTCCACACTGGGTGACCTCCTCCTTCCCACCGCGATCGTTCCGCGCGCCCGCTGGCAGGGTCGCAAGCAGGTTCTGGCCGAGATGTCGGGCGTCATGGCCCGCGCCCTCGGCCTTGATCCGCGCGAAGTCCACGAAGCCGTGCAAGAGCGCGAGCGCCTTGGTTCAACGGGCGTTGGCGAGGGCGTGGCGATACCGCATGCGCGGATCGAGTCCCTGACGCGGCCGGTGGGCGGGTTTGCCCGGCTGCTGGAGCCTGCGGATTTCGAGGCGATCGATGAGCGGCCGGCGGACCTGATCTTCATGCTGCTGGCTCCGACCGATGCCGGCGCCGATCACTTGCGAGCGCTGGCGCGTGCAGCCCGTGTGTTCCGTCAGGAGCGGATCCGTGCGGCGTTGCGGCAGGCGCAGACTGAGGATGCGGTGCTCGCCATCCTGGCGCCAGATACCGTCACGGACGCCGCCTGATCTACCGGGCTTGAAAGTCCGAGATCCGGGCAGCCAGCCAGTCGGGCTGCTCCAGCGGGATCATGTGGCCGGCATTGCGTGCGAGGACAGCCTTTGCGCCTGGGATCAGGGCGGCCATGCGTTCGATCACATCCCAAGGCACGAACGGGTCACTGTCTGCGCCGATCAGCATCGCGGGGATCTCCAGCTCGCTAAGACTGGGCGCCAGCGATGCCCGCGTGCTGGTCTCTTCAAGTTGGGCCACCAGCACCGGCTTGCCGAGATCGCGGTCCATGGCCCGGATCACGTCCACGACCTCCGGGTCCGCCTGACGAGAAGGATGGACGAACTGCTTGAGCCGGGCCGCCGGCATGCCCCGATAGTCATGCTTCTTCAGCAACGCCAGCGCGCGTGCCCGGTCGGCCTTCTCCTGGTCGGTAAGCCCGAAGGCCGAGGAGCCGATCGTGACCAGCGAAGCGACCCGGCCGGGATTCGCGAGGGCGTATTCGAGCGCCAGATAGCCCCCCATGGAGAACCCCACGAGGTTGAGAGGTTCTCCGACAGATGCCGCGGAATGAATCAGGCTCAGCATGCCCGCGTGCGTCGGTTGGGTCTCTGTCGGAACATAGTCACAGGAAAAGATGGAAATCAGGCGTCGCCAGACCGGAGCCCACAGGCGCTGGTCGCACATCGTACCAGGTAGAAACGTCAGGATTTGCGCCATCGGATTTCCTTGCGTTTCCCCGCTTGATCCGGGGCAGGTCTCGCTATAAGCAACGCGCTCCCAAATCGGGAGGGCCACCCGGCCCATCCCGGACCACGGATGTGGGGCCATAGCTCAGTTGGGAGAGCGCTTGCATGGCATGCAAGAGGTCGTCGGTTCGATTCCGTCTGGCTCCACCATTCCTTCTTTTCCCTTGAACTGTCCTGTTCCTCCGCCGAAGGCCGGCCTGGGGCGCCGGTCGGGATTTTCAGCAGCATCCGCAAGCGCCGGTTTTCCGGTGCGGAGAGCGGCCCGTGCTGTCGCAACGTCCACGTCCGTTCCTGTCTTACCGCCGTCTCGAACATGAAGCGGTTCCGACGTCGATGCCTATGGCGAACGCTACCGGCCCTGGGTGGCCAGGTTCGCGGCTGACCTTGGCGCTGATCGGGACGATGTGTTCCTCGATCAGGACCTGCGGGATATCTTTGCGACCCGCACGGCAAGGAGCCCATGACCGATCCCGTTCCTTGGCGAGATGTCGAGCATCTGCTCATTCATCTGCCACACCTTCATCCCAATCCTCACGCCGTCCTACATCGAGCGCCTCGGATATGGTGGGTGTAAGGCCCAGAACGCGACCGACTGGAGCTTCGTGCTTGCGGAGAGGACTGGAAAGTCGACGCGCGCCATACTCGCCTGTTCTTTGGCGAATCGGCGAGCCGCCGCTAGCCCTGCAACGAAACGGCCCGCGAAATCATCGCGGGCCGTTCATTTTACGGCGCCTGGCAGGGAGCGACCTAGCGCTCTTCCTCGCCATCCTCGACTTCGAGTTCGGGGTCGTCCTCGAACTCATCCTCGTCGATAACGGTCAGATCATCGTCGTCCTCATCATCATCATCGAGGTCGTCGTCATCGTCATCATCGTCATCGTCATCGTCGAAATCATCGTCGTCGTCATCGTCGTCATCATCGGTAGCGACAACAACCTCATCCTCGGATTCAGCCTCTTCTTCGGCCTCTTCCTCTTCTTCCTCGTCCTCATCCTCGTCGTCGACGTCATCTTCGTCGTCGTCTTCGTCATCCTCGAGGTCTTCGTCGTCCTCGTCGTCCTCTTTAGGCGCGGCAGCCTTCTTGGCTGGCGCGGGCTTCGGCTTGGCAGCCGCAGCGCGTTTGGGCTTAGCGGGTTCCGCGGTCACCACCACGACCGTTTTGCACTTGGGGCAAACCGGCGGGAGTTTCCCGAGGTCATAGAATCTCGACCCGCATTCCGGGCAAATGTGTTTGTCGCCGAGGTCGGTGCTAGCCAAGGTGTTTCCCCATGCTTGGGTCGGCGCTTGCCATGTCTGCGCGAGGCTGTAAAGCGCTTCTGTTCCGCCAGCCAGATGGCGTCTGGTGAGGCTATCCACAAGGCTGCGAAAGCACATGCGTGCGAGTTCTCGATCTGTCGTTCGGATCACCGGGTCGGTCCGTGCGCCAGGGGATAAATCCTGTTCCCACCGGGCGGTGATGTTGGCGGCCGTGGCAAACGGCGAATCGACCGTTACAGGGCTCCTGGAAGGCGAGGACGTCCTCAACACGGCCAAGGCGGTGAAGGCGCTGGGGGCCGGGGTAGAACGAACAGGACAGGGCGCCTGGACGATCCTGGGGGTCGGGGCGAAGGGGTTTACTTCGCCGACTACGGATCTCGATTTCGGCAATTCGGGAACCGGGGCCCGGCTGATGATGGGTCTGGTTGGTGGCCATGATGTCACCGCCCGGTTCGTTGGCGACGGCTCGCTGTCCTCGCGCCCAATGGAACGAGTGCTAAAGCCGCTGCGCGAAATGGGAGTAATTGCAGACACCGCGACGGGCGGCCGGCTGCCTGCGGTGATAAAGGGCGGAAAGCTGAAGGCGATCCGTTATTCGCCACCGGAAGCATCGGCGCAGGTGAAGTCGGCGATCATGCTGGCCGGGCTTCGCGCAGAGGGCGTAACCGTTGTCGAGGAAAAAGAGGCGACGCGCGATCACACGGAGCGGATGCTGCGAGCGTTTGGCGTCGCGGTCGGCGTTGAGGAACGGGCGATACATGGGCCAGTTGTTTCCGTGCGAGGCGGGCAGGCATTGAATGCAATCAAAGGTGCCAAGGTCGCCGGCGATCCGTCGTCGGCTGCCTTCGCAATCGCCATGGCGCTGATCGCGGACGAAGGTGAGGCGAGCGCGACGGGTATGCTCGACAACCGGACCCGCACCGGATTTATCGACGCGGCGAAGGAGATGGGCGCAAGCCTTCGCGTTGAGGCCGACGGACAGGCGACAGGCGAGGAAACGGTGCGTGTGATTGCGGCGGCGTCGCGCCTGAAAGGCATCACGCTCGATCCGGCCTTGGTGCCCTCGATGATTGATGAGTTGCCGATCTTTGCGGTTCTGGCGGCCTTCGCCGAGGGCAAGACAAAGGTGACCGGCGCGGCCGAGCTGCGCGTCAAGGAGAGTGATCGCATCAAGGCGATTTGCGCGATGCTCACGGTAAATGGCGTTGCGGTAGAGGAACTTCCCGATGGGTTCATTGTTACGGGTCGGGGCGCGCGAGGCGTGCCCGGCGCCGGACTGGTCGAAGCCCGCCACGATCATCGCATCGCCATGTCCGCATTGGTGATGGGATCGGCCGCGAAAGACAGCGTCACGGTCGATGACATCGCAATGATTGCAACCAGCTACCCTGAATTTTTCGATCACATGGCGACGCTGGGCGCCAATGTTGTGCAGGATGGTCAATGATCATCGCGCTCGATGGCACGACATCGTCAGGCAAAGGCACGCTGGCAAAACGCCTGGCTGCTTACTACCACCTGCCACATCTGGACACCGGATTGCTGTATCGCGCGGTGGCAAAATCGGCGCTGAATAAGGGTATCGATTTTGCGGACGAACGCGAATGCGCGCTGCTGGCGGCGCATATCGACCTGGCGGAGTTCGATGAACGGGAACTGAGAAGCGCGGGCGTCGGCGCTGCAGCCTCGGTGGTCGCTTCGCTTGCCGCGGTTCGGCGAGCTTTGTTCGAATTGCAGCGGAAATTTGCGCAACAGAAGGTCGGCGCAGTTCTCGATGGCCGCGATATCGGGACGGTGATTGCGCCGGATGCCGACGTGAAATTGTGGGTGGACGCCTCCGTGGAAGAGCGCGCCCGACGCCGTTTCAAGGAGTTGTCTTCCATGGGGGAGAGCGTGACGGAGCAAAACGTCCTTCTGCAGCTGGAAGAGCGCGACGCACGCGATGCCCAGCGCAAGGATGCGCCGATGAAACCGGCGGACGATGCGGTCTGGATCGATACCACGCGGATGGATCCGGATGCGTGTCTCGCCAAGGCGATCGAGATCGTCGAGGCGCACAAGCTGGCGCCGAAAGAGAAGAAGGCGCCGGCCAGGAAGCCGAAGTCCTAACCTCCCACAACGGCCCGCTGGACATCGCCCGGCAGTTGTCCCGACATGCCTTCGAGCGTTGTGTTGGTGAGGTTCACGATCGTGAGCTTGCGTGTGGGATCGACGAACCAGGAATGGCCCCAGACGCCGCCCCATTGCCAGGAGCCGGGCGACAGCGCGGAGCCCGAAGCCGCGGGATCAAGCAGGATTGAGCCGCCGAAACCGAACGCCGTGTTGCCCGTCGGATCGAACAGGATGCGGAGCGCGCCGATCTGGTTCGACATCATCTGCTGCGTCGAGGCTTCCGATAGGATCGGGCCGCCGCCGGAGCGGATCGTATCGAGCAGGCGCACGACATCGAGCGCCTTGCCGTTCATGCAGCCGCCACCGCCCTGAAAGGCGTTGCGGTTGAAGGCGCGGGACGTGCCGAGGTTGATCGGGGCGCAGCCGGGAACGAAAGCTTGCTTGAAGTTGTCGCCGATCCGGACGGGCTCGGGTGCGGCGTTGGAATAGGGCTGCACAAGGCGGTTAGGGTCGGTCACGTGGAAGGACGTGTCGGACATGCCCATCGGGCCGAGAACATATCTTTGCACGGCGCCTTCGACATCCGTGCCTTCGGCCTTCGCCATCACGGCGCCGAGCACGTCGATAGCGACCGAGTAGAGCCACGCCGCGCCGGGAGGGAAGGTGAGACCTGCCCGCACCATGCGGCTGAGATTGTCTTCCATGGTGAAGTCGCCGTCGATACCGGCAGAAACAGGGATGGCGTTGTAGGGGCCGTCCGGCGGCTGAAGGAAATCGTAGGAGAGGCCAGCCGTGTGCGTTAGCAGGTGACGGATCGTGATGGTCGGTGTTGAGCCGTCCGGCGCTTTCGGCTTGAAGTCGGACAGGAAGTCCGTGACGGGCGTGTCGAGCTTGAACTTGCCGGCTTCGATCATCGCCATCGCGGCGGCGGTGACGATCGGCTTTGAGATCGAAGCGAGGCGGAAGATCGCATCTTCCTTCATCGGTACGCCAGCCTCGCGGTCGGCCATGCCGTAAGCTCTGAGGTGAGCGAACTGTCCATCCTGCATCACGGCAATGACGGCGCCGACAATGCGCTTCTCATTGATGGCGGACTGAACGGCGGCGTCGACGCGTGTGGAGATGTTTGTCATGGGAGGACGATGACTTTTTGGGTGATTTTGTCCAGAGCGGATACGCGGAGGCGATCCCTGGCGGCGGGCTGCGGATCGGGCCTTGCCGTAGCGCCAAATCGCGCATTTTCATTGACATAGGGTGCAACGCGCCCCATTGAGCGCGCTTTCTGAAATGGCCCTTGAACAAGGTCTGGAGTCGTCTTTCCCACCGCCGGCGTTACTCAAGGAGATACGCCCATGTCGAACGCAGTGCTTCCCGTCTACGGCCCGAGCCCGGTCGTCTTCGAGCGAGGCGAAGGCGTGCGCATGTATGACGACAAGGGCAAGCCGTATCTCGACTTCATCGCCGGTATCGCAGTCAACGCGCTGGGTCATTGCCATCCCGTTCTGGTGAAGGCGCTGTCGGACCAAGCGAATAAGCTGTGGCACACGTCGAACATGTTTCGCGTGCCCGGGCAGGAGCGGCTGGCGCAGCGCTATGTCGACCTGACATTCGCGGACTATGCGTTCTTCACCAACTCGGGCGCGGAATCGATCGAGGGCTGCATCAAGATCGCGCGTCGCTATCACTGGGCGAAAGGCGACACGGACCGGATCGGCATCCTGTCGTTCGAGGGGTCATTCCACGGGCGTACGCTGGGAGGCATCAGCGCCGGCGCGCAGGAGAAGTATCGCGAGGGCTTTGGTCCGCGTATCCAGGGTTTCCGCTCGATCCCGTTCGGCGATCATGAAGCGCTGAAACGTGCGATCAAGGAGCCCGACCTCGCGGCGGTGATCATCGAGCCTGTGCAGGGCGAGGGTGGTGTGCGCGAAGTGCCCGAGCAGTGTCTGCAGGGCCTGCGTAAACTGTGCGATGAGCACGGCGTGCTGCTGATATATGACGAGATCCAGTGCGGTGCAGGACGGACGGGGCAACTGTTCCATCACCAATGGGTGAAGGATGCGGAGCCGGATCTGCTCGCTGCAGCCAAGGGCATTGGCGGCGGCTTTCCGATGGGGATGATCCTGTCGAGTGAGAAGGCGGCGTCAGGCATGGCCAAGGGCGTGCACGGCACGACATTCGGAGGCGGGCCCCTGGCGATGGCGGTCGGCAATGCCGTGCTCGACGTCGTGACGGGCGACGGATTCCTGGAGCAGGTGCGCCGCGTTGCGGGCACGATGCAGCAGGGAATGGAGAGCCTCAAAGGCCGCTATCCCGAACTGGTCAAGGACATCACGGGGCGGGGTCTGCTCCGCGGGCTCAAGATGCGCGACGATCCGCTGCCGCTGCGGGGCAAGCTGTCGGATCGCGGTCTGTTGGTCGGTACTGCGGGCAACAACACGCTGCGCCTCGCGCCGCCGCTGATTGTCACCGAGGACGATGTGCGCGAAGCGATCGACATCATCGATCAGCAGTTCGCCACCATGATGACGGCCGCCGGCTCGTAAAGGTCGAGATCATGAGACATTTTCTGGATCTGTGGCCGCTCCCGTCAACGGAGCTGAGGTCGATTCTGGACAACGCCAAGTCACGCAAGGCGGCGCGCAAGGAATTGCCGAGGGGCGCAGCCGATCGCGATGCGCCGCTGGCAGGGCATACACTGGCGATGATATTCGAGAAGAACTCGACGCGGACCCGCGTGAGTTTCGACATGGCGATCCGGCAGCTGGGTGGCTCGTCGCTCATCCTGACTTCGTCGGACTCGCAAATCAGCCGAGGCGAGAGCATCGAGGATACGGCGCGGGTGCTCTCGCGATACGTCGATGCGGTGATGATGCGCGCGAACCGGCATGCCGACGTGCTGGCATTCGCGGAGGCGGCCGGCGTGCCGGTGATCAACGGGCTGACGGACAAATCGCATCCCTGCCAGATCATCGCGGACTTGCAGACCCTGGAAGAGGCGGGCGTCCAGCTTGCGGGCGCACGCATAGCGTGGGTGGGTGATGGCAACAACATGGCCAACACATTCATCCATGGCGCGCCGAAGTTCGGCTATTCGCTCGCGGTGGCGACGCCGGGTGGCTATGACCCTGACATGGGCGATGTAGAGCGGGCGCGGGGCGAACAAGGGCGCATCGATCTATATCGCGATCCGAAGCAGGCTGTGGCCGGGGCGGATGTTGTCGTCGCTGACACGTTCGTTTCGATGGGCGACAAGGACGCGGACAAGAGGCTGACCGATCTCGGCGCCTACAAGGTGAGCGGCGAGTTGATGCAGCTGGCCAATGGCGGCGCGAAATTCTTGCACTGCCTGCCGGCGCATCGCGGCGAGGAAGTTGACGCGGACGTCATCGATGGCCCGCAGTCGCTTGTGTTCGATGAAGCCGAGAACCGGCTGCACGCGCAGAAGGCGATCCTGGAGTGGTGTTTCCGATAGATCGGTGCACACGCCCTCGTCCTCCGAGACGGCCTTCGGGCCCACCAGCATGAGGACGGGGCCGATTGAACGTGGCTTGGCGATTGATCGGTTTCTGGTGTTTAACCGCACGTCGTTTATCCTCGATGCCGCGGTGCAGACGCTCGGGTTCGCCATGGCTCCAGAGGATGTTGTGCAGTTCTTGATCGCCGCAGGCAAACGCAAGCGCGTGCTAAAGGACTGGTGCGAGCCCTTTCCCGGATATCATCTTTGCTATCCCAGCCGCCGACAGGCATCGCCGGCTTTGGGGCTGATGGTGGAGGCGTTGCGGCACAAGTGACGTGCTGGCCTACTCCCCGCGTCCCACGATCGAGGCCGAGGCGACGAGTTCGCCCAGCAAGGACAGCGTGGCGGAGCCGGAGGCGTCGAACGGGTCGAGTTCGGCGCGCTTAAAGTATTTCAGGAGTACGCTGGGATTCACACGGGAGAGATCGACGCGGCCCATGGTCCAGCTGCCGAACTGGCGCTGGCTGATTTCGTCATAGGCCAGCAGGCGGACATTCTGGTGACGGGGGTCGCGCACGATGGCGTTGTAGAGGTCACACACTTCATCGCGTCCGCCTTCGAGCAACTGGATGAAGACGTCGTTCGATACGCAGAGCATGCCGGTTATGCCCTTGGTCGGATTGTTGCGGCGCGACTGAACGAGGATCTCATCGAGGATGGCGGCGCCGGTCCCGGCGGCGGCGCGGCTGGCATAGAGGCAGCGTACGAGCATGAGGATCAGCCTTTGAGATTCAGGAGAGAGAGGAATTCGCGGCGCAGCGTGTGATCCTTGAGGAAGGAGCCGCGCATCACCGAGTTGATCATCTTCGTCTCGTTGTCGCGCACGCCGCGCCAGTGCATGCAGAAATGGTCGGCCTCCATAACCACGGCGAGGCCATCGGGGCGGACCTTGTCGATCAGCAGTTCAGCCATTTGCGTGATGGCTTCTTCCTGGATCTGCGGACGCGACATGATCCATTCGGCGAGGCGCGAGTATTTAGACAGACCGATCAGGTTGGAGTGCTCGTTCGGCATCAGGCCGATCCAGAGCCGGCCCATGATCGGACAGAAATGGTGGCTGCAGGCGCTGCGCACCGTGATCGGACCTACGATCATCAACTCGTTAAGGGACGACGCGTTGGGGAACTCCGTGACCGGAGGCACGGGCGTATAGCGGCCGTGGAAGACCTCGGTGAGGTACATCTTGGCGACGCGCTTCGCCGTCTCGCGCGTGTTGTGGTCGCTGGTGGTATCGATCACCAGGCTTTCCAGCACGCCCTTCATCTTCTCCTCGACCTCGGCCTGCAGGGCTTCGAGATCTCCGGCTTCCAGGAAGGCTGAGATGTTGTCGTTGGCGTGGAAGCGCCGCTTTGCCTTCTTGATGCGCGCCCGGATCCGGGCCGACACCGGCGCGTCGGCCGATGTCTCCGCCTTTGGGGGCGTCTTGGTGCTGTCGGCCATCCTGACCATCCTTTACTGGGACCGGGCTGTCGTGAGCGAATGTGCGCCCGGTTCCGACTGCTGTTCTAAGGGCTGATTTCCTGTCCGTCCCACCCAAAAAGACGGCCGGAGTTCTGGGGGCCGAGTTTGTCGAGTACGGCGAGCAGATGATTGGCGGCGTCTTCGGGCGTGCACAGGCGCTCCGCCGGCACGCCGGCCTGGAAAGGTTTCGAGAGCGGCGTGTCGACGGTTCCGGGATGAAGCGCCACGCAGACCAGTTCGGGATGCGTACGCGTCAATTCAATGGCGATCGTCCGGATCAGCATGTTGAGCGCGGCCTTTGAGGCGCGATAGCTATGCCAGCCGCCGAGGCGATTGTCGGAGATCGAGCCGACTTTGGCCGACAGCGCGGCGAAGAGCGTGCGGCGCATGCGCGGCATGCGGGGAAGCACGTGGCGCGCCATCAGGGTCGGGCCGATCGCGTTGATGGCGAAAGCTTCCTGCAGGGCCTGGCTCGCAATCGCGCGCAAAGATTTCTCCGGCGTCAGGCCAGGGCCGTGAAGGCGACCGGTCGCGACAAGGATTAGGTCTGGGGCGCCGATCAGGTCAGCCGCGGCCTCAAGCGAGGCTTCGTCGGAAAGATCGAACAGGAACCCGGATACCTTGGGCGACGGGTGGGTCATGGTCTGGCGCGAACCGGCGTGAATGCCCGCGCATCGCGGATCGGCATCAAGCGCCGCGACCAGCGCCCTGCCGATGCCGCCTGACGCCCCGAACACGGCGGCGCAATAGCCATCCGGGAGCGATGTGAGCGTCATTCAGCGCCTTGCTCAGCGCGCGGGACCGATCCGGCGCTGGGGTGCTGTCGTATGACAAGGGCGTTGCGAAGGCTCATGGCAGTCATACGCGCGGGACGGCCTGGGGGTTTAACCCGGACGGGCAATACTTGATGGCGTGAGGCGGCGGATGAGCAGAAACGGCTGCGACAAACCGACCCCGAGACGGACGGCCAAGGCCAACCTGCCGTCGAAACCGTGTGCAGGATGCAGTCGGCCGTTCTCCTGGCGCAAGAAATGGGAGCGTTGCTGGGACGAGGTTCGGTTCTGCTCGGATCGCTGCAAGCGGGACTATCGCGGGGCGCCCCGACCCGGTTGAACGGGCGCAGCGTCATCCCCATTTGGCGCGCATGTCCTTACATGCTAGCTCCCCCGAAATGACCGATACGCCCATTATTCATGACCCGCTCGGGGCCGGCGATGATTTCGTCGCGTCCTTCCAGATCGAGGATACCTCGGTCCGTGGCCGCATTGCGCGCCTCGGCGACGGCGTGCTCGATCCGATCCTGAAACGGCACGATTATCCGCGCTGGGCAGCCTACCTGCTGGGCGAGGCGGTGACGCTGGCTGTGCTGGTTTCGGCGTCGCTGAAGTTCGATGGCCGCGTGATGGTGCAGGCGCAGGGCGAAGGCCCGGTGTCGCTGATGGTCGCTGAAGCGCGGTCGGATGGCGGCGTGCGCGGCTACCTGCGCATCGACAAGGCCAAATGGGACAAACTAGAGCGCATCAACAAGGGCCAGCGGCCGCATATTCCGCAGGTTCTCGCGAAGGGTGTTCTGGCGCTGCTGCTGCAGCCTAATGATCCCGATCAGGCGCCGTGGCAGTCCATGGTGCCGATCGAGGGCGCGACCCTGTCCGATTGCGCGCAAGTCTGGTTCTCGCAATCCGAGCAGGTGCCTACGCGCGTCAAGCTCGCGGTTGCCGAGATTTCCGAACCCGGCGGCACGAAGCGCTGGCGCTCCGGCGGCGCGTTGATCCAGCAGGTTGCGGGCGATGACGCGCGTGGCTCGACAGATGAACCGTGGGACAATGCGCGGCACCTGTTCGATACCATCGCGGATATCGAGCTGGTCGATCCGGATGTGGCCGCAGCGACCCTGCTGTTCCGCCTGTTCCACGAGAACGGCGTGCGGCTGGAACCGCCCCGCGCGCTGACGGACAAATGCACGTGCTCGGACGAGAAGCTGTTGACAACGCTGCGCCAGATGCCGCGCGACGAGATTGTGGAGTTGGCGGAAGCTGACGGCGCAATCACGGCGGACTGCCAGTTTTGTGGCCGGCTCTATCGCTTCCCGGTCGACGAGATCTGAGAGAGCGTCGCGACCGGATTTGTGAATATTCCGAACCTCAAGCTTAACTGATTTCTGAGGGATGCATGCGATCTTCCGGTCAGAGGATGGCGCATCAAGATGGAAAAACCCCATTGCCTGGTTGGCAAGCGCCTGCCCGATGCGAAACTCGGCGAGATGGTGGGCAATGAGATCCGCGGATCCATAGCAAGCGAGATATTCGCCGTCGGTCGCGCCGTGATTGTCGGAATGCCGGGCGCGTTCACGCCGGTCTGCTCCGGGCGCCATCTGCCAAACCTCATGGAGAATGCCGCGAGGCTTCGACATGGTGGCATCACGCACCTGGCATGCGTCGTGACAAGCGACCCGTTCGCAATCGACTCGTGGTCCAGGCAGGTCGACCCCGCGGGGAAGATCCGGTTTTTCTCGGATGGGAATTTGGCGCTCGCGCGTGCGCTCGGCCTGACGTCGTATGAGCCGATGCTGTTCATTGGCGAGCGGTCGGCGCGTTACGTGCTGCTTGTCCAGGATGGCGTGATATCGACCGTACGCGTTGAGTCTAGCATCCTTGAGGTGGGGTGCACCGCGATCGATACGCTCGAACTCGACTAAGGTGCGTTAGACAAGAAGCCGCCGCGAACCGTGAGGTCCGCGGCGGCAGTTTGCATGGGCTGTCCCCACAGGAGGAGAAACGAGGGTCAGGAACCATGAGCTCGGTGCGTCACGTGCGGCGGAAGAAGAACTCCTTTATGCGGGAGACTTCCGTTCCGATGCGGGTGAAGGACAGCCACGCGCCGGTCGCGCATGCGACGGTGACGGCGGCGAGCAGGATCAGCGTGACGATGTCCCAGAGCGGGCGGACGCGCAGGAAGCTGAAGTCGAGGCTGTGCAGGCCATTCTCGAACCAGCGATAGCTTTGTGATGTGGGATCGACGACGCGGGCGTCGCCCGTGGTGTGGTTGATATAGACACGGGTTTGGCCGGGGTCTGTCAGCGTGACGCGATAGACGGGCAGGTCCACGGACTGTTTGTGGCCGTAGTAAAAATCGTCCTCCGACGTCTGCAGCTCGACCTTGCCGGACGCCAGAAGGTTGCCCCTGGCCTGAAGCCCGGCGGCGAGTTCGTCCAGTGTCATGGGCGCAGCACCATTGACGCCGAGGCGCGTCTCTTTGCCATGTCTTCCGCGCGCGATCAGATAGGCATGGCCGAGCAGCGGCGCTGGGCGCAGGACGATGGCAGAGGCAAGCGCGGGGTCGGTCTTTGCGTGATCAATTACAGCGCGCGCGTCGGCCCATGTCATGTCGCCTGAGATGTCGCTCTGCGCGATGGGAGAGGTGCTTTCGAACAGGCCCCAGGGATGCATGGTGAGCAGGCCGCTGAACGTCCAAGTGAGAACCATGATACCGGCGAAGGTGCCGAAGATGTGGTGGAACAACCACATCGGACGCTTGTAGGGAAACCACCGCCCAGACTTGCCACGCAGGCGCGCAATGCCGACGACGATGCCCGTAATGACAAGGAAGCATCCGATCGCGGACGACCAGATCACGATCTGAGTCCATAGTGCGACATTGGTGCGCAGGATGGCGGGATAAAGCCAGTGTGGAATGGCGCCGAACCAGGCGACCAGCCGCTCGCCGGAATTGGCGTCCTGTACCACGCTCGCAGCTTTGGCATCGACATAGACGAGCGTGTTCTGCGGATCGTTGAACTCGGCGCGCCAAAGCGGTTGCTGGCCTGCACCGGAGACAGTCCACTGGTCGTCGTGGATCTGGTCCAGGCTTGCGATCTCGCCCTTGATGCCGTTTCCAGCGGCGAAGGATGTGGCGACCTGGCGGACGCCTGCTTCGTCGAGCACCCCTATAGGTGCGCCGGTCGCGATGTTGAATGTCTGGGTCTCGCCTCGGCGGCCGATGCGGATGACGGGAGCGCCATTCAGCATTTCGATGCGCAGGCTGCCTGCGGCTGCGTCATCCGCGATGGGCAGGCTGGCGCAGCAGTGCGAGAGGTCGAGCGTCTCCAGACCGGCGAGGCGCTCTTCCTGTGATGTCTCGGGGAAGCCCTGATACATCATGACGAAGCCGGAGAGGCACCAGATCGTCATGATAACGCCCAGTACCACGCCGACATAGCGGTGTACGACGATGATCAACTTGATGATCAATGGCGCCTCCCGCTTGCTGTCTCCGGAGGGGAGTCCGGAGACAGCGGCCCGTCCCGCCTAGAACGCGTAGGTATAGGTGACGTGGAAGGTCTGCGGCACGCCACGGAAGTGGTAGAGGAAGCGTTGGCCTGTGGTCGTCCCGTCGATCAGGGCCGAATTGACCCGCGTAGCGTACGCCTCGTCGAAAGCGTTCTCGAAGCGCGCGGTCAGCTTGTGTTTCTGGGTGGCGTCGAGAAAGAGGTGGGCTGCAAGATCTAGCACGACGTAGTCGCCATAGTTCTGCGAGCCGAAGCCGCTGACATTGGCGCGCTGCTCGCCCGTATAGAGCAGGCTGGCGTCGACGCCCCAGCCGGCCTCGGGTGATTCATAGCTGACGGCGGTCTTGAAATAGTCCTTTGGAATGCGCGCGAGCTGGGCGCTCGAGCTGTCCGTCTCGGACCTCGTGTTGGTGTAGCTGGCCTGGCCTGTCCAGCCATTGCCAAGGTCGGCGAGGGCGGTGAGCTCGAAGCCGCGTACCTTCACCTTGCCCGGCACGTTGAAGAAGATGCCGTTGGCGTAGAAGCTCGGGTCGATGTCGGGATAAAGATCTGCCGGGTCGAGGCCGACATCTGCAAAGGCTGCATCCGAGATCAGGTTGTCGACGTCACGCGCGAAGCCGGTGACCTGCCACTGGAAGGCGCCGTCCATATCGATGGCGCCGCCGATGGAGGCGTTGATGCTCTTGCTCTCCTCGGCTTCGAGGTTCGGGTTGCCCAGCGGATCGAACGGGTCGACCGCGTAAAGCTGTTCTGCCGTCGGCAGCAGGAACGACGTACCGGCGACGCCCTGTACATAGAGTTGCGGGGAAAAATCATAGCGACCGGAGACGTTCCACACGGTTGTCGTGGAGCCGCCCGTATCGTTATAGCGGACGCCCGCTGCGAACGAGCCATTCTTGATGAGGTCTTCGGTGGTGCGAACTTGCGCGAAGACGGCGTTCACTTGCTCTTCCTGCTCGCGGATCAGGAGGACGTCATCGCGGCCGGAGTATTGCTGGAAGTCGTAGCCGGCGACGTATTCGAAACCGCCACCGAAATTCATCTTGGCGAGGACGTTGATACCCTTGTCGTTGAAGCCCCAGAAAAGGTTGTCGTCGACCAGCCTCGTGCCGCCACCGGAGACATTTTCGATAGTCGTGTAGTGGCTGTCCCACCAGTGATAATAGCCCTTGGCGAGAACCTGGATCTGGTCGGTTGCGCGCCAGTCGGCGGCGAGGCTGGCGATCTGCACTTCGCGTTCGTTCTTGGCGTAAGCCGTGTTGACCGGGTTGGCGTAATCGAGACGGCCGTCGGTGAACTGGTAGCGCGCATCAAAGGAGAGACGGTCGGTCGCATCGAAGCGATACTTGCCGCCGATGTTCTTCACATCGTAGCCGCGGTTCCGGTCGGTTGCCGAGGGCTGGTAGGCGTCGAACGCTTCGAAGCCGGAAGATTTGTCCTGGCTGGCATAGAGAACGTAGTTGCCGGGGCCGGCAGCGCCGCGGACATAGCCATCGATATGGGTCGAGTCGTTGGTGTCGGCGCCGACAGAGATCGTACCGTTGAAGTCGTCAGTGTAGCCACGAGTGACGACATTGATGACGCCGGCGGCGGCCTGCGTTCCGTAGTAAAGGCTCTGCCCGCCCTTCAGCACTTCGATCCGTTCGACCATGCTGGCTGGGAGGGTATCGGTGATGGTGGTGGCATAGAGCCGGTTGTTGACCCGAACGCCGTCGACCAGGAACAGCATGTCCTGCGTGCGCGAGCCCTGAAGTGAGATATCGAGATAGCTGAAAGGCCCGTTGCGGGGGGCGAGGAAAAGGCCTGGCGTCGTCATCTGCAGGGTCTGGCTGACGTCCACGAAGCCGCCGTCGCGGATCTGCTCGGAGGTCGTGACCTCGACCTGCGATCCGAACTTGGCGAGCTCCTCCGGCAGGGTCTCCTCGATGGTGAGGCCGACAATAACCACCGTGTCCTTGTCCAGGGTCGGCGCCGGGCCCGACTGGGCAAAGGCGCCGGGTGCAGTGAGGCAGAGCGCGATAGCGCTGGCGCCGATGGCGAGCGAGCGGCGATAGGCGGCAGTACGGTTCACAATAAGGCCCTTCCCCTTCAGACGGCCGGTCTCCACCCGATGGGTAGGCGGCCGATTTGCGACCCTGATAGGAAAAGCACGCATGCTCAGTCAGTTATTTACCGTTACTTGCTGCGTTACATCGCATTTTCAGTCAAAATGCGCAGGGTAACAGGCAGGGAACGCGGCGTCCTAGTTGGGGCGGCGATCGTCATAGGGGCTGTCGAGGGCGAAAAGAGGGATGGTCGCTTCGACGCTCGAACCGGTTTCGTCCTCGAAACGGTAGGCGCCCTGCATCAGGCCGGACGGGGTCGTGAGGGGGCAGCCGGAGGTGTATTCGAACCGGGCGCCGGGGCGCAGGACCGGCTGCTTGCCGATGACGCCGGCCCCGTCGACCAACTGGACCCGGCCGTCGCCATCGGTGATGCGCCAGTGGCGGGTCATCAGCTGAAGTGTGCGGCCGGCGCGGTTCTCGATTTCGACATGGTAGGCCCAGAGGAAGCGGTCGTCCTCGGGCGAGCTCTGCTCGTCGATGAAGACCGGGCGGACCCGGATGCAGACGCCGTTGGTTTCGGCCTCATAAGGGTAGGCGATGGTCACGCTGTGGATGCCTCCCTGCTTGGCCTTCCGGTAGCATAAATGACAAAAGGGGCGTGGACCTCAAGAGTCCACGCCCCTTTCATATGCGGAACGAGTTTCGCCTACGGTGCCGGACTGGCGGCCGCGGCGACCTTCTGGATGAAGTCGCCTTCGATTTCGACTTTCACATCGTCACTGACGACGCCGGCGAGATATTCCATCCCGAAATCCGAGCGCTTGAACGTGCCGACAGCCGAGAAGCCGATGGCGGGAACCTTGGCGAAGTAGTGCGAGGCAGTCTCGCCCGAGAAGGTGACGTCGAGCGTGACCGGCTTGGTGACGCCTTTCAGGGTGAGGTCGCCCGTGACTTTGGCCGAACGCTCGCCCGATGGTTCAACCGAGGTCGAGGTGAAGGTGATGGTCGGGAATTTGTCGCCGTCGAGCAAGTTGGCAGAGTTGGCGACGTCATCTTCCCAGGTCTTGAACTTCGTGCCCGGGTGGTTTTTCACGTAGTCCTGCGGGTAACCGATCACGAGGTCGGACGGCTTGATCGTCGCCGTGACTTTCGAGGCGGCGATGTTGGCCGGGTCGAAGGTGACGGTGGCGTCGAAGGTCTTGAACTTCAGGCTGTACCAGGCGAGGCCGAGGTGCTGGACCTTGAAGTTGACCGAGGCGTGCGTCGGGTCGGAAACGTATTCGCCGGCCGGGGCGGCGATGGTGATCGGGGTCGGAGCGGCGGCGACTTCAGGCACGGCCGGGGCCGGCGAGGCGACGGGCGCCGGTGTGCAGGCGACGAGGGCGAGGAGCGCGAGGCTCGCGCCGGTAAAAAGCGATTTCATGACGATCAGTCCCTTTGGTGGTCCCCCGCCGCGCGGGAGGTCACGCGGCGTTTGTGATGCAGGAGATATGGCTCTAAAAGTTGCATACGCAACTAAATTGACCGAATAGGCAGCCTCAGCCAAGCGCCTGTTCGAGGTCTTCGGCGATGTCCGCCGGGTCTTCGAGGCCAACGGAGAGGCGGACCCACGAGTCATCCAGTCCGATATCGGCGCGTTCCTGGTCGGTCAGGGTGCGGTGCGTCGTGGTCGATGGGTGGGTGATCAGAGATTTCGAATCGCCGAGATTGTTCGAGATATCGACCAAGCCGAGCTTGTTGAGCATGGCGTAGGCTGCGGACTTGCCGCCCTTGATCGCGAAGGCGACGAGCGAGCCGCCGCCGTCCGGCATCTGGGCGGCGTGGACGTTGTGGTGTGGGTGATCGGAACGGCCGGGATAGCGTATGGTCGTGATCTTCGGATTGCCGGCGAGGCGATCGGCGATGGTGCGCGCATTGGCGCTCATGGCGCGGACGCGTAGGTCGAGCGTCTCGAGACCCTTGAGCACGACCCACGCATTGAACGGCGACATCGAGGGGCCAGTGTGGCGGTAGTATTGCTGGATTTCGTCCTCGATCTTTTTCGTCTTGCCGAGGATGGCGCCGCCGAGCGTGCGGCCCTGACCGTCCATGTGCTTGGTGGTCGAGTAGACGACCCAGTCGGCGCCAAGCTCCAGCGGGCGCTGCAGGATGGGCGAGGCGAACACGTTGTCGACGATCAGCTCGCCGCCGGCTGCATGCGTCATGTCGGCGACGGCGCGGATGTCGACGGCGTCGAGCATTGGGTTGGATGGCGTCTCGATCAGGACGAGGCGGCACGGCTTCGACAGGGCCCGTTCCCAGTCGGCGAGATCAGAGCCGTCCACCCATGTCACCTCCACGCCCATTTTGGGCATGACGTTCTTGAGGATCCAGATGCAGGACGAGAAGAGTGCGCGCGGGGCGATGATACGGTCGCCTGGTTTCACCGGGGCGACCAGCATGGTGTGGATGGCGGCCATGCCGGAGGCCGTGGCGCGGCAATCCTCCGCGCCTTCCAGCGCGGCGAGGCGTTCCTCGAACATGCGCACGGTGGGGTTGGCGTAGCGCGAGTAAATGTAGCCTGGCTTCTCGCCGGCCATGCGGGCGGACTGTTCTTCCGGGCTGTCATAAACAAAGCCGGAATTGAGATAGAGCGCCTCGGACGTTTCGCCGTGCTCGGACCTTGTGAGGCCTCCGCGCACCATCATGGTCTGCGGGCGCCAGGCTTTGTGTTTGTCCTTGTTCGTGTCCTGGGTCATGGCGGCTGCCTTTCGGTTGATGGAGGGGCGTATAGGGCGGGATGACGCGCTGCGCCAGATAGGGGAGCTGAAGCGTGGCGTTCAGGGCCGCCGTGCATACGTTCGCGTTCGCGCAGATGGCTGCGCGGTGGGTGGTTTGCGACGACGCGTGTCTAGCCGGATTCTGGCGGCGGGCATGCGTGAGGGCGTCGCGAACATCGCCTTCGCCCGCTCCCACAGCGAGGGCGCGTCAGAGCGCTTCAGTAGCCAGGTCTGGAAGCTCGCGTCGGTCATGGCGGGCATCATCCGTCGAGTTCGGCCTGTGTGAGATCGAAACATCCCAGATCGGCCAAATTGGATCAGTAATGCGTTGAGTTTGCCGTGGTTGGACGCGGAGAGGCGTGCACAGAACTGGCCGGTTCTTGCGGTATCAAAGGGTGCTTGGAAGTTTGCGAGCCCGCCCCCCATCCTTCGAGACGATCGATGCTTCGTATCAATTCCCCAGGATCAGCGCTTCGCGACATGCGCGCTAGAGGATCAGCGCCCTCAGCGCATAGGCGGCGGTTGCGACGGCGAGGGCGCCTCCGATCCACAGAGCGGCGAACCAGAGCATGCTTTTGCCGAGGGGGCGTTTAGGTTCGCCGGCTTCGGGCGGTCCCTCAATGGTAGGTAGCTTCATCAGTCACCTTGGCGCGGAAGAGCCAGTAGACGTAGGCGGTGTAGCCCAGAATGATCGGCAGCATCGGGACCGCGCCCCAGAGCATAAGGGCGAGCGCGTTATCGGCGGCGGCGGCGTCTGCTGGCGTCATCTGGAACGGCACGATGTAGGGCCAGAGGCTGATGGCAAGGCCGACATAGCCGACGCCGAATAATCCGACGGCGTAAAGGTATGAAGCGAGGTGATGGCGCTGGTCGGCGCCGCGCCAGAGCAGGAAACAGAGAATGCCGCCGGTGATGGGCAGCGGTGCGAGCTGGACGAAGACCGGCCAGTCGACGCTGGTCATGGTGAGGCCCCATGCATAGGTGACGCGCTGGTCGACGCCGAGGGTGGCGAGACTAACGGCGCCCATCGCGAGGGCGGTGAGGAGCGCGAGCTGTTTCGTCCAGATGCGGGCGCGTTCGAAGAGCGCGCCCTGCGTCTTGAACACGAGCCAAGCGGCGCCGAGAAGGGCGTAGCCGGTGGCAAGGGCCGTCGCGACAAGAAGCGAGAAAGGCGTGAGCCAGTCGAGCGGGCCGCCGACGAATTTTCCGTCGACGACATTCACGCCCTGGATGAAGCCGCCAAGAACCAGGCCCTGGGCCGCCGCGGCGACGATGGATCCGCCAGAGAATGCTATGGTCCACCATTTCTTGCCTAGCTTGCGGCCGTGATGGCGGAATTCAAAAGCGACACCCCGGAAGATCAACGCCAGCAGCATCAGAAAAATCGGGAGGTAGAGCGCAGGCATCAG
>CANJXY010000020.1 GCA_947478925.1 Hyphomonadaceae bacterium
GTCTGTGCCGGCGGTGGCGTAGACGGTTGCGCCCCAATTGCTGGCAAGCTGGATCGCGGTCGTACCGATGCCACTTGCGCCGCCATGGACGAGGAAAGCCTCGCCGGGCTTGAGCTGGCTCATATAGAAAACGTTGTTCCACACTGTCAGGACAGTTTCGGGGAGGCCGGCGGCTTCCAGAAAGGAAAGCGGCGCGGGCAGTGGCATCGTCGAGCCTTCGTGCGCCACGGCGTATTCTGCATAGCCGCCGCCGGGAACGAGCGCACACACCCGGTCGCCCGCCTTCCAGCGCGTGACGCCTTCCCCTACGGCTTCGATTTCGCCGGCAACCTCAAGGCCCAGCGTCTCCGGCGCGCCCGGGGGAGGGGGATAGCGACCGGCGCGCTGGATAAGGTCGGGACGGTTTACCCCCGCTGCGTGAACCTTGATCAGGACCTGCGCCGGTCCGGGCGAGGGCTTCCCGATTTCGTGCAGTGTCAGCTTTTCTCCCACGACAGACTTCACGGCGGTCATCATCAGTTTGGACATTTCGGGCATCCCGCGCTTTAATCATGAAGGTAAGGGGCGGGCAGACTTGGGCGCTTGCGGGCCATGTGGTCAAGCAGGGGTGGAAGCGCGGTGCAAGGAAGTTGGGAGGCGCGGCCATGACGTTCGACGAAGAGCCGATAAGAGTTGTAAAACGCGGTCTGGACGACATGTCGATCCAGGAACTGAAGGACCGGATCGAGAGCCTGAAAGGCGATATTGCCGCCTGCGAAGCCATGATCCTGAAAAAGGAAGCCACCCGGAAAGCCGCTGAGGCCGCCTTCTTCAAATCCTAGCTGGCGATCACGTGCTGATCTCTTGCTGACGACAAGCTGATGAAGTTGCTGCAGACTGTGCCTTGATTGCAGCGGCAAGGGTCTTGCGTGACGCCGGGCGTCATATTGGGATTGCGTTCATCAAGGCAGCACAAGGTCCTGCGAAGGGACTGCGGCCCGGGACGAGTAGTTTGAGGGACTAATGCGCGACGCCATGTTTTCTGCCGACCCCGTGCCCGACCACTGGAAACAGCGGGTCTCCGAGTTCGCTGGGTCGGAGATGTTCGACCGGCTTTTCAAGGAAGGCATGACGCTGGTCGAGGAAGCTGCGAGCTATCTCGACGGGCCCGGCCGAATAGACAGCCGCAAGCTCAACCGCGAGCTTGCGCTCGTCTATGCAGCTGAGAGCATGGAAGTCACGACGCGCCTGATGCAGGCGGCGTCATGGCTCGTGGTTCAACGCGCCGTGCGCGAAAAAGACATGAAGGTCGAGGAAGCGGGCGACGAGAAATATCGCATCGCCAAGCCAGGTGAGGCCCATCCCGTCGATCGCACCGTGATGCCGGCGCAGCTGATGGCGCTGGTCGATCGGTCGCGCGGACTTTACGAGCGCGTCTGGCGCTTCGATGCGGCGCTCTATTCGGAAACGCCGCAACCGGTCGAGAACCATGTCATGAAGCAGATCGATCGCCTCCGCCGTGCAGCCGAAGGCGGCGCATTCGATCCGCTGTCGGTCTGGCGCCGGTAGGCCTTCAGTGGACCAGCGGCGTTGGGTTCGGCTTCGGGCTAGGCTTCACGGCCCGTGCTTCCGGACTGTCGCGCTTGTCGCTGAGACCCATCTCGCTATCGCTCAAGATTGCTTCCTCTAGCGCGGCTCTGGCTCTAGCGCGGCTCTGGCGCCTTCCTTGTCGCCCGCGCGCTCGAAGGTATCGGCTAGACTGACAAGCAGCGCCGCGGCGGACTTCATTCGCAGAGAGCTCCAAGGCGGCGAGGTAGGTCTTGCGGTCAGCGAGGCCGGCGTCGTCAAAACGCCAGCGCCCTGGCAGGCGGCAGTGCAAGGTCGCGGCGGCCTTCGGCAGACGCCAGAAGCAGCTTGCGGCTCTGTCCCTGCCGCGCCTCTGTCATAACCCGCGCCAGTCTCGCCCCAGCTTGCGACGGATCGCGTCGCGTGGGCAACTGAAGGCCAACGGAGAGGGAAGGCGGGCATGCTGCGTCATCGAAAGCGAGACATAGCTGTCGCGGTTGGCGCTGCTGCGCTGGCGGGTTTTGTCGACGCGACCGGCTTTCTCAGCCTGGGCGGCTTCTTCGTCTCATTCATGAGTGGAAATTCGACGCGCCTTGCGGTTGGGATAGCCGCCATTCCGGCGGAGGCGCTCATCGCCGGGCGCCTGATTGGCTGTTTTGTGCTCGGCGTGGTCGCGGGCAGCCTGGTTGGAGCGGCGGCAAGAACAATGCGGCGTCCAGTGGTGTTGATGCTCGTCGCCGCGCTGGTCGCGATGGGCGCCCTGCTGGCCGGGACGTCCGCGGATCTGGCGGTGCTGTTCGTTGCTGCGGCGATGGGCGCTGAGAACACGACATTTGAGCGCGATGGCGAAGTCTCGATTGGCCTCACCTACATGACGGGCACGCTGGTGAAGCTGGGCCAGCGGCTGGCAGGAGCAATCATGGGCGGACCAAAGCTGGCCTGGGCGCCTTACCTGCTGCTCTGGCTCGGACTGGTTTGCGGCGCGCTGGCGGGTGCGGGCGTCTGGCCATTGTTCGGGCTGGCGGGGTTATGGATTGCCGTAACGGGGGCGCTGGCGCTCGCGGGGGCGTCATGGCTTGTCGTCCGCAGCGAGCGAGTCTGAAAACAGAAGGCCCGCCGGTAAGGGCGGGCCTTCGCAAAACTGAGAATTAGAAGCCGCTTACGACTGCTTCACGAAACCCTTGAACTTGTCCTTGAAGCGCGACAGACGGCCGCCGCGGTCCAGCTGGACGCCTGCGCCGCCGGTCCAGGCCGGGTGCGTGTTCGGATCGATGTCGAGCGCGATGACATGACCTTCCTTGCCAGCGGTCGAACGCGTTTTGTAGCGCGTGCCATTGGTCATCACCACTTCAACGAAGTGATAATCGGGGTGGCCTTCTTTCTTCATGGCGAAGTCTCTGGCGTCTGTAGCTGGGCGCCCAAACGTTAACGTCGGGCGGCTTGCTGAATTCGGGAGCGGGGCTCATACCCGAACCGGCCAGCGCTGGCAAGCATCAGCGCTGAAGGCCATGAAATCAGGCGTCCGGGATGAACATGAGCGACGGAACAAGCGCCCCCACCCCACCTCCGAGCTCAGGCGGCGCGGGGTTCGATCGCACAGCCGGGTCGCAGCGCTGGGGAGACAATACCCCGGACCGGGCAAAATCGCGCTCACTGCGGCCACTGTTCCGGCTGACGCCCTACGTGGCCAGACAGCGGACGACGGCGGTGATGGCGGTGATCTTTCTCATCGTCGCAGCGGTCCTGAACCTTGCCATCACCTTCCCGGTACAATGGCTGGGGAATAACGCTTTCCAGAGCTTCGATCCGGCGATGATCAACGCGGGCTTTGGCGCGATGATCGGGATTGCGCTGGCGCTGGGCGTCGCATCGGCGGTGCGGTTCTATTATTTCTCGCGGTTTGGCGAGCGGCTGGCAGCCGACCTGCGCGGTGATGTCTATGCGCGGCTGATGTCACTGTCGCCGGCGTATTTCTCCAAGCTGAAGACGGGCGAGGCTGTCTCGCGGCTTACTGCCGACGTGACGCTGATCGAGACGTTCTTCGGTTCGACTTTTTCGATGGCGGTGCGCTCGCTGGTCACATCGGTTGGCGCTCTGGTCCTGATGTTCATCACGTCGTGGAAACTGACCGGCATTCTCTTCATCCTGGCGCCGGCGCTCATCCTGCCCATCCTCGGCATGGGGCGGCGGGTGCGGAAGCTGTCGGTCAATGCGCAGGATCGGATCGCCGAGGCGGCGGCGGAGGCGACGGAAACGATCGATGCGATCGATCTCGTGCAGGCCTATGGCATGGAGAAGGAACGCGAGCAGCGTTTCCGCGGTGCGATCGAGCTGGCGTTCAAGGCAGCTTTGGCACGGATTGGCGCACGGGCGTGGCTGACCGGTGTCATCATCGCACTGATGTTTGCGGGGGTGACAGGCGTCATCTGGATAGGCGCACTGGAAGTGCAGTCGGGCGCGATGACGGTGGGCGCGTTCATGCAGTTCGTGCTGCTGGCGGTATTCGGCGTCGGCGGCTTTGCGACGGTTGCCGAAGTGATGGGGGACGCCATGCGTGCGTCCGGCGCGGCTGTGCGGGCGGTCGAGATTCTCGACCAGCGGCCGGATATTGCCGCGCCGCCGAGCCCCAAGCCGATGCCGGTCAAAATCTCCGGCCTCGTGAAGCTCGCGAATGTCTCGTTCGCTTATCCCGAAGCGCAGGGGCCATCTCTGAGGGATGTGAGTTTCGAGGCCAAGCCGGGCGAGCTGGTGGCGCTGGTTGGACCTTCCGGCGCGGGCAAGTCGACCGTGTTCCGCATGCTGCTGCGATTCTTCGATCCGCAGACCGGCGAGGTGACGCTCGATGACGTAGATGCGCGGGAAACTGATCCCGCAGAATGGCGCGCGCGTTTTGCCTACGTGCCGCAGGACGCGCCGATCTTTTCGGGCGATGCGGCTGGCAATGTCCGCTTCGGAAGGACGAATGCGAGCGAAGACGAGGTGCGTGCAGCGCTTCAGAAAGCCGAGGCCTTCAGTTTCCTTGAGCCGCGTGGCGGGCTTGCCGCTGAGGTTGGCTCGAAAGGGCGGCAGCTTTCGGGCGGCGAGCGGCAGCGGATCGCGATCGCGCGAGCGCTCGTGCGTGGCGCGCCGGTCATGCTGCTGGACGAGGCGACATCAGCGCTGGATGCAGCGAACGAGCGGTTGGTGCAGAAGGCGCTGGATCAGGCGAGCCAGGGGCGCACCACGCTGGTGATCGCGCACCGTCTAGCGACTGTGCGGAAGGCCAATCGCATCGTGGTTTTTGACCAAGGTCGCGTGGTGGAGCAGGGCGACCATGAGAGCCTCGTCCGTGCGGGCGGTCTCTATGCGAAGCTGGCCGAAATGCAGTTCACGAGCGCCTGAAGGGTATCAGGCGGTGGGTTGCGGGTCGGCGTTCGACTTTGGCGCGGGCCAGAGCAGCAGGCCGAAGCCGATGAAGATCGCGATGTCGGCGACGTTGAACGACCACGGATTGTGGATGCCGAGGCCGGACATGTTGATGAAGTCGGCGACCGCGCCATAGGTGAAGCGGTCGATCAGGTTGCCGATTGCGCCGCCCGCTGCGATGCCAAGCCCGATGGCGCTCAAGGGGCGGCGGCTCCACAGTGCGGCGGCGAGCAGGACGAGCGAGATGCTCCCGGTGAAGGCGATCAGGAGCCAGCGGCCCAGTTCAGTGTCAGCCGACAGGAGGCCGAAATTGACGCCGGGATTCCACGCCATGCGGAAGTTGAGAAAGGGGATGAAGTCGATTGCCTTGACTTCACGCAGGTTCATTTGTTCGACGACCAGCCACTTGGTGAGCTGGTCGACCACCACGATTACGACCAGTGCGGTAAGCGCCCGGACGACGTTGCCGGTGAGAGTGGAGCGAGGCGGGAGGGGGGCAAGTCGTTGCATCCGGTGAGACCTAGTCGGGTCACGGGCGCCGGACAAGCCGTCTGGTGCCGCTCGGACACAGCGTCGCGCAGACACGATTTGCGGAAATGCGGTTCCCGCTGGCCGCCCCCCCGTGCGGGTGTAGAAACGACAGTCCGCAACGGAGAGTGCCATGTTCGACGCCAGCAAGCTGCTCAACCAGATGTTCGGAGCTGGGGGCGCCGACAATCCGCTCGGCCAGATTGGCGGAATCCTCGGTGGGCTTCTGAACGACAGCGTCGCCGGCATGAAGGATGGCGCGGCGGCGATCGAACAGAAGACAGGCATTGGCGCGAAGGCGGATGCCACCCTGAAAGGCGCGACAGGCAAATCCAGCGGCGATCTTTTTGAGCAGGCCAAGGCATTCGCGACCGAGAACAAGGGCGCGACCGGAGCAGCGCTGGGTGGGTTGGGACTGCTGTTGCTGGGTACGCGCGGCGGGCGCGGATTAATCGGCAATGCGGCAACGCTTGGCGGTCTGGCGATGGTGGGCGGGCTTGCCTACAGGGCCTGGCAGAACCATCAGGCCGGCAACACACAGGCGATGCCAGGGCAGATCGAGGCGGCTCCTGAGGCCAGCCCGTTCGGCGTGTCGGGAAATTTCGAGCAGGACAATGCTACGGCCATGCTGGTGCTGCGCGCCATGATTGCCGCGGCGGCGTGCGATGGCGTGGTCGACAATGCGGAGCGCTCACGCATCATCGGTGCGCTTGAAGGCGCAGGGCTCGATGTCCATGCTGCGAAATTCCTCGATGCCGAGTTCGCAAAACCGGCGACGATCTCTGAATTGGCGGCCGCGGCGAATACGCCGGCCCTCGCGGCGCAGGCCTATACGGCGGCGCGTATCGCCATTGAGCCGGACAGTGCAACGGAAAAAGCGTTCCTCACGAATCTCGCGGGCGCGCTTGGCCTCGATGCGGGGCTCGTCGCGCAGATAGATGCAGGGGCTGCCGCGGCGAAGAGCTAGCGTTCTCTGCGTTACGGCTTCTTGACGAGCGTCGCGCGAGTTCCGGCCGCAGGCTTTCTAAGTTTGCCTTCGACCAGTTCGATGAGTTTCGGCGCCAGACTGGTATTGGATGCGACGAAAGATCCCTTGGTGGCGTCCGTCTTGTCGAGACCGGTGACGATGCCGCCCGCTTCCTGCATCAGCACGAAGCCCGCAGCGATATCCCACAGCGACAGGCCGCGCTCCCAGAAGCCGTCGAAACGCCCGGCGGCGACCCAGGCAAGATCGAGCGCGGCAGATCCGAAGCGACGCACGGCGGCGACTTCGTTGCGGACGCGGGTGAGCTCATCGAGGAATTTCTCGCCGCCACTGACGCCGAGCTGCGGGATGCCCGTGGTGACGACCGCCTCGCCCAGCTTGCGGCGAGCGCCGACGCGCAGACGGCGATTGTCGAGCCAGGCGCCGCCGCCTTCCTCAGCCCAGAACAGTTCATTGCGGATCGGATCGAAGATCACGCCCGCGCGGAGTTTTCCATCGCGCTCAAGGGCGATGGATATCGCGAAGTGCGGGATGCCGTGCAGGAAGTTCAACGTGCCATCGAGCGGATCAACGATGAAACGGTGGGTCTTGTCTGTGCCTTTGACCTCGCCGCCTTCCTCGAGAAGATAGCCGTACCCGGGACGCGCTTTTTCGAGCGCCTTGCGAATGATGTCTTCGGCTTTTTGATCGGCCACGGAAACGAAATCCGCCGGCCCCTTGCGGGACACCTGCAGATTCTCGACTTCGCCGAAATCACGGATCAGACGACGGCCGGCGGCGCGGGCCGCATCCATCATGATGGAGACGGTGGGGGAAGGACGGGACATGTCAAACAGCCTTGGCGGGGCGTCGGGTCGCTTTGGGAGGCCGAAAGCGTGAATCCTGCGCCTATCAGAGTGCGGCCTCCTCTAACCGGATAGGCCCAAAGCGCAAGCTTTGTTCGCTTTTCGGGGGGGCGTTATCAGGTCGCCAGTTCGTCGAAAATCGCGTTGAAGGCGGCAACCGCAGCTCCGGGGCCGCCTTCGGTGCGCCAGACACCGGCGGAAACGGCGAGAAAATCGGCGCCGGCTTCAACCAGCGGTTTCGCGTTGTTTACCGTAATGCCGCCGATGGCGACGCAGGGTAGCTCGATCATCTGCTGCCACCAGGTCAACAGATCCGGCTCGGCCCTGGTGGAGGCGTCCTTGGTGTCGGTGGGGAAGAAAGCGCCGAAGGCGACATAATCGGCGCCCGCATCGCCCGCCTCGAGCGCAAGATGGCGGCTGTTGTGGCACGTGACGCCGATAATTGCATCTGGGCCCACCAGCTTGCGAGCCTTTGCATAGGGCATGTCGGTCTGTCCGATGTGAACCCCATCCGCGCCGAGTTCGACGGCGAGATCCGGTCGGTCATTTATCAGCACGGCGACGCCTCGCTCCTGCGCGCCCGGAATGATGTGGCGGCCGAACTCAAGGATGTGGTGGTCAGGCGCGGCCACTCCGTCGCGCGATTTCAGGCGGATCTGAAGCGAGGCGACGTCGCCTGCATCGAGGGCTGCATCCAGCTGGCGCGAGAAGGCTGCGATGTCCGGAATATCGGGCGGGGTAACGAGGTAAAGGCGGCAGCGACGCGACATGCGTGTGGATTACGCCCGCGGGGCGGGGTGGGCAAGCATGGGGAGCTGATCGTTTGTGCCTTAACGCCGCCCACGTGCTTCGCGACGTTCGCTTCGGGGCAAGGGTCTTCTCGCCCGGCGTGATTATTGAGAGGCCCCATCCCAGGAGACGGGTGCGAAGCGGCAATCGTCGCGAAGAACGAGGCGGGGCTCACCGGCAGTCAGGTGAGCATACAGCCCTGCGTTTTCACCACGCGCTTGGTTGAGGCGGGATACTTCGCCAACTTATCCACGGCGCGGGCAGGGCGGGGCGCGAGAACGCCGCCGCAGTTCGGGCATTTGCCGTTGAGCGTGCGTTCTGCACACTCAGCGCAGAAAGTGCATTCGAAGGAGCAGATACGGGCTTCGGTCCCGGAGGGATCGAGGTCCATGTTGCAGCATTCGCAGTTGGGACGCATCTCAAGCATGTGTGGAGGCTAGCCGGGCACAGAGCTGTCCACAACGCATGCACAGGTCAAAGAGACCACGATTCCCGCCAACAAGCGCAAAAGCGACGCGATCCACAGGACCGCGCCACGTCTCGTATTCACAGCCTGTGGAGGGTTACTCCGCAGCGGCCTTGGAGATGGCTGCGATCTTCGGCGCAAGTTTGCCGGCGCTGTAGTCCTTCGCCATCACGGCGAGCGAGATCGGCTTGATCTTGCCGGCCATGCCTTCGCAGCCGAACTCCAGATAGCGCTGGATACAGACCTTGCGCATCGCTTCCTTGGCGGGCTTCAGATAGCTGCGCGGATCGAACTCGCCCGGTTTCTCAGTGAGAATTTTCCGGATCGCAGCGGTGATCGCCATGCGGTTGTCGGTATCGATGTTGATCTTGCGCACGCCGTGCTTGATGCCGCGCTGGATTTCTTCGACCGGCACGCCCCAGGTTTGAGGCATCTTGCCGCCGTACTTGTTGATCTCGTCCTGTAGGTCCTGCGGCACCGACGATGAGCCGTGCATGACAAGGTGGGTGTTGGGCAGGCGGCGGTGGATTTCCTCGATAACGTTCATGGCGAGGACTTCGCCGTCCGGCTTGCGGGTGAACTTGTAGGCGCCGTGGCTCGTTCCCATCGCGATGGCGAGCGCATCGACCTGTGTTTCGCGCACGAAATCGACGGCCTGGTCGGGATCGGTCAGCAGCTGCGAATGGTCGAGCACGCCTTCAGCGCCGTGGCCGTCCTCGGCTTCGCCCATGCCGGTCTCGAGTGAGCCGAGCACGCCAAGCTCGCCTTCAACCGAGACACCGCACGCATGGGCCATCTCGGTGACGCGGCGTGTGACGTCGACATTGTAGGCGTAGTCTGCCGGTGTCTTTGCATCTTCCTTGAGCGAGCCGTCCATCATGACGGACGTGAAGCCGAACTGGATGGCGGTGGCGCAGGTGGCGGGACCGTTGCCGTGATCCTGGTGCATGCAGATCGGAATGTGCGGATACATTTCCGCGCAGGCGTCGATGATGTGTTTCAGCACGATGTCATTGGCGTAGGAGCGCGCTCCGCGTGAGGCCTGCATGATGACGGGCGCGTTGACCTGGTCAGCTGCCTCCATGATCGCGAGGGCCTGTTCCATGTTATTGATGTTGAACGCCGGCAGGCCGTAGCTGTGCTCGGCCGCGTGATCGAGCAGTTGCCGGAGCGTGATGCGCGCCATCGATGATCCCCATGGAAAATGTACTCCGCCTTGTGACGGGGCAGGGGAAATCGGTCAACCACGGGGTGGGATAAAGCGCATCAAATGAACGAATTCAGACGTGTTTTGGCAGATCGGGACGCGTTCGTCAGGGTGTCGCGATGGACATCATCAGGCGGGCGGCGGGGGTCTTCGTCCGCCTGATGCGTCAGCCCACCATGCTAGGAAGGCGCGACCTCGGTCGCCCAGCGTTCATGGTTCTTCATCTTGTAGCGCACCTGCACCTTTTCGCCGGCTTTAAGCGAAGAAGACTTCACGGCCGCGTCCAGCTTGAACGCTTTGCCGCTGGTCAGTGTAAAGCCGGTATCGGACACGCTCTTGATCTTGCCGGTGGCCTGGAGGGTACCGGACCTGGCAAGGGCCGGAGCCGCCGCGTGAGTGGCTGGCGCGGCCGATGTGGTTGTTGGAGCTGGAGGGGCGGCGAATGCCGACGCAGCCGTTCCGATGGCGAGCGCAAGCGCGGCCGCAGCAACCGAGATTTTCATGTGTGTCGTCCTGAATATGCCCTGAGGATTTGATCGGGCCTATCGATGAACAGTCCTGGCTCGTCGGGTCGCGGTGGCGTCGAAGACCACCGCCGGCGGGTCACTGTTCGAGGAGTATGCTGTGCGTGTGTGGGATGAATGTCATCACAACTTGAAATGAGCGGATGCCCACGGAACGCTGCAAAGCGATCCGCAATTCTGTCTCAAAGCCGGGGCATCGCGACATCTCTGCGACAAAGCGGGCGCGAGTGTCGCAGACGGGTTTTCGGATCGTCTCATCCGATCACGCCATGCGGAGCTGAGACGAATTGCGAGCGTTAGATCTTGAGCGCTTCGACGCCCGGCAGCACTTTGCCTTCCATCCATTCGAGGAAGGCGCCGCCGGCGGTTGAGACGAAGGTGAAGTCCACCGCGACGCCCGCAGCGTTGAGAGCGGATACGGTGTCGCCGCCGCCTGCGACGGCGATGAGTTTGCCTTCGCGACAAAGCTGGGCAGCGTACCAGGCAGCCTCCATGGTGCCGCGCTGAAAGGGCGGGATCTCGAAAACGCCGAGCGGGCCATTCCAGATCAGCGTTTTCGAGTTGGCCATGGCGCGCTTGAGGCGCGCGACAGTTTCGGGACCAGCGTCGAGGATGCGTTCGTGCTCGTCGACCTCGCCGAGGCCGCGGATGCGGGTCGGCACGCCTGCAGCCATCTGTTCGGATACGACGATATCGAGTGGCAGGAAGAGCTTGCAGTTGTTCTGCCCGGCGAGGCGGATGATGTCGCGTGCAGTCTCGGCGAGATCCTTCTCGCAGTAGGATGCGCCAACATCGTGGCCCTGCGCATAGAGGAAGGTGTTGGCCATTCCGCCGCCGATGGCGAGCTTGTCGAGCTTGGTGACGAGGTTCTTGAGAAGGTCGAGCTTGGTTGAGACCTTTGAGCCCCCGACAATACCGAGCACTGGGCGATGCGGTTTGCCGAGCGCGAGCTCGAGTGCTTCGAGTTCCTTGCGCATGTTCTCGCCTGCATAGGCGGGGATCAGGTGTGCGACGCCCTCGGTTGAGGCGTGGGCGCGATGCGCGGCGGAGAAGGCATCGTTGACATAGATGTCGGCGAGCTTGGCGAGTTCGGCGGCGAATGCCGGGTCGTTCTTCTCTTCGCCCGCGTGGTAGCGTACGTTTTCCAGCAGAGCGACGTCGCCGGGCTTCATGGCCTTGATCGTGGCCATCGCAGGCTCGCCGATGCAGTCATCAGCCCATGCGATAGGTTTGCCGACCAGGGTTGCGAGATCATCGAGAACAGGCAGTAGGCTCATGCTGGGCACGCGCTTGCCCTTCGGACGGTCGAAATGCGCAAGCAGGACGGTCTTGGCGCCTGCTTTCGATAACAACGCGATGGTGGGCAGAGCGGCGCGCAGGCGCGTGTCATCGGTGACCTTGCCGTCGTCCATCGGCACGTTGAAATCGACGCGCACGAGTGCGGTCTTGCCCTTGAGGTCTGCGTCCTGAAGCGTGCGGAAGGTCATGCGTGACGTCCTGGTTCGTGCAAAAATCTGTTCGTGCAGCGCCCTAGCTGATCGGGTCTTCCCAGGGCGTGTCCTGTTCCCTGACGCTCTTGAGAAGCTCGAACCCGATGCGGCGCGGTTCTTCGCCATCCTTGAACTTGCGGACGGCGACGAGGAGCATGCTGACCTGGCTGTAGTGCTGGATCAGCTCCCATTTCCGGCCGTCCGGGAATTCACCCATGAAGAGGATCATGTCCGGTCCCCAGCTGGCGACGTTTGACAGGTGCAGTGGTTCCGAGCCCGGTCCTTCGACAAAGCGGCCTCCGACTTCATGGTCCGGGCCGAGGTTTTTCTCGAACTCCATGACCTGATGGACGAGACGCTGGTGCATCCAGGCGGCGGGATCGTATGGTTTCTGATCCTGCGTCGTCGCGGGCGTGCCGGCCGCTTCAACCACTTCGCCCTTCACGCGGTAGGGAGGGGATGCAGATGCGTGAACGGCGACCTCAGGGGTCGCCGTCGTTTCGTCCGTCGGTTTCTTCCTGCTCGCCACTATAGCAGCTTGCCCCAGGCGACGGCCGTATCGCTCATGCGGGTGGAGAAGCCCCACTCGTTGTCATACCAGCTCATGATCGAGACCATGTTGCCGTCCATGACTTTTGTCTGGTCCGTGTGGAAGATCGACGAATGCGGGTTGTGGTTGAAGTCGGACGAGACAAGCTTCTCATCGGTGTAGCCGAGGATGCCTTTCAGCGGGCCGTCGGCCGCCGCGCGGATGAGGTCGTTGACTTCCTTTGCAGTCGTGGGGCGTTTGGCGATGAACTTGAGGTCAACCAGCGAGACATTCGGCGTCGGGACGCGAACGGAGACGCCATCGAGCTTGCCGTTGAGCTCCGGCATCACGAGGCCAACGGCCTTTGCGGCGCCGGTCGAGGTCGGGATCATCGAGAGTGCAGCTGCGCGGCCGCGATAGAGATCCTTGTGCATCGTATCCAGCGTCGGCTGGTCGCCGGTGTAGGAGTGGATCGTCGTCATCATGCCCTTCTCGAGGCCGATGGCTTCGTGAAGGACGCTGACCACCGGCACGAGGCAGTTGGTGGTGCATGAGGCGTTCGAGACGATCAGGTGTTCTTTCGTGAGCTTCTTGTGGTTCACGCCGTAGACGACAGTGAGATCGGCGTTTTCGCCCGGCGCCGAGATCAGCACGCGTTTTGCGCCAGCCGTGAGGTGGGCGGCGGCCTTATCTTTTGCGGTGAAGATCCCTGTGCATTCGAAGGCGATGTCGACGTTCATCGCGGCGTGCGGCAGTTCGGCGGGGTTTTTGATCGCCGTGACCTTGAAGGTCTGGTTGCCGACCGAGACGGTGTCGCCCTCGACTTTCACGTCCATGTTCAACGGGCCGTGAACGCTGTCGTACTTCAGCAGGTGAACGTTTGTTTCCACCGGGCCGAGGTCGTTGATGGCGACGACCTGAATGTCCGTACGTTTGTGCTCCAGGATGGAACGGAGAACCAGCCTACCGATCCGGCCAAAGCCGTTGATCGCAACACGAACAGCCATCGCGAAACCTCAAAAATCCAATATGCCCCGGATGCAGGAAAGGGGCCTGACGGGCCACGTCTTATGCGGGGGCTAATACCGGATTTTCAGCGCTATGCGAGTGGTTTGCGCGGTGAAAATCACGCAATTCGCTGCAGCACTTCGTGAGGAAGGCGATAACCCGGATTACACAGACCGTTACAACCGCTCTTTGGCAGCAGCCACAACGGCTTCGGCGGTGATGCCGAAGTGCTTGTAGAGCGCCTTGTAAGGCGCGCTCGCACCAAAGCCGGTCATACCGACAAAGCCGCCATCCGGGCCGATCCAGCGGTCCCAGCCATCGCGGATGCCGGCTTCGACGGCCACTTTCGGCAGATCGCCGCCGAGTGTTTCCGTGCGGTACCGGGCAGTTTGGGCGGCAAACAGCGAGAAGCAGGGCATGGAGACGACGCGCGCGCCGATGCCTTCGGCTTCGAGCCGTTTCTGGGCCTCCAGTGCGATCTCGACCTCGGAGCCGGTCGCGAGCAGCACGACCTTCTCGGGCTTGGTTGCGGGTGAGACGACGTAGCCGCCCTTGGCGACCAGGTTCTCATCGGTGTGCGTCTTGCGCGCCGGGACGAGGTTCTGGCGGGTGAGGGCGATCAGCGAGGGGCCGGTCGTTGTCTTCAATGCGACTTCCCAGGCTTCGGCCGCTTCCACGCCGTCGGCGGGGCGGAAGACGAGGAGGTTCGGAATGTTGCGCAAGCTGGCGACGTGCTCGACAGGCTGGTGGGTCGGACCGTCTTCGCCGACGCCGATCGAATCGTGCGTCATGACGTGGATCACGCGCTGGTTCATCAGCGCGCCGAGGCGGATGGCGGGGCGCGAGTAGTCGGAGAATACGAGGAAAGTGCCCGAATACGGAATGATGCCGCCATGCAGCGCCATGCCGTTCATCGCTGCAGCCATGGCGTGCTCACGGATGCCCCAGTGGACATAGCGGCCGCCATAGTTCTCGGCGGAAAGCGGCGCCTTGGCGGCGGCGGTGCGCGTGTTGTTGGAGCCGGTGAGGTCGGCCGATCCGCCAACCATTTCGGGCACGAGTTCAGTCAGGATCTCAAGCGCTGCACCAGACCATTTGCGGGTGGCGTCAGCCTTCTGACCCTCGACGACGCTTTTCTTGTGCGCGTTGATCTTCGCCGAGAGGCCGTCCGGCAGCTTGCCCGAAAGCGCAGCTTCGAATGTCGCGCGCTTGTCGGAAGCGCCCAGGCGTTTGGTCCACGCTTCGCGATGACGCGCACCCTGCGCGCCGATCTTGCGCCACGCCTGCAGGATTTCATCCGGCACAACGAACGGTTCGTGCGGCCAGTCAATCGCCTTGCGGATGCCGGCGATCTCTTCGGCGCCATAGGGGCCGCCATGCGCCGGGCCCGTGCCCGCAATCTTCGGTGCGCCATAACCGATGATTGTCTTGCAGGCGATGAGCGTGGGACGGTCGGCAGTCTGCGCCGACTGAAGCGCACTGCGCACCGCGTCCATGTTGTGGCCATCGACGCGCGTCACTTCCCAGCCGGACGCCTTGAACCGCTTGAGCTGGTCGGTGTCGTCCGACATGCCAGTCGAGCCATCGATGGTGACGGCGTTGTCGTCGAACAGCACGATCAGGTTCTTGAGGCGCAGGTGGCCGGCGAGCGTGAGTGCTTCCTGGCTGATGCCTTCCATCAGGCAGCCATCGCCCGCGATCACATAGGTCTTGTGGTTGACGAGGTCGTCGCCGAAGCGCGCATTGAGATGGCGCTCCGCCATTGCCATGCCGACCGCGTTGGCGAGGCCCTGGCCCAGCGGACCAGTGGTGGTCTCGACGCCGCGCGTGTGGCCGAACTCGGGATGCCCCGGCGTCTTCGAGCCGAGCTGGCGGAAATTCTTGATCTCGTCGAGCGTCACGTCCGGGGAGCCGGTAAGAAAGAGCAGAGAATAGAGCAGCATCGAGCCATGGCCGGCCGAGAGGATCAGGCGATCCCGGTCGGGCCATTCCGGATTGGCGGCGTCGAACTTCAGGAAGTCCTGCACCAGCAGGGTCGCGACATCGGCAAATCCGAGCGGCAGGCCGCAATGCCCGCTCTGGGCTTTTTCGACCGCATCCATGCTCAGGGCCCGGATGGCATTTGCGAGCGGAAGTTGGGCCATGTCAGGTTCTCCGTCGGGCAGGCGTGCGGGTTGTGGGGCTGGTTAACGGCTTTGCGTCGCTGTTCAAAGCGGATTTCCGACAGCAACCCACCATTGCGCGCTTTGTTCACAAGCATCAAATAGGAGCCGCTGGAAGGATGTGGGGATGGCCGAAGCGCCTGATAATCAGGAGAATATTGACGTGGCGCTGAAGCGTCTCGAGAGCGCTATCGACCGTCTCGAGGGCCGCCTGGACGGGCTTTTCGAGCGACTTGACGGGCATCGGGGGCACCAGAAGGAGGCGGAGGCGTTGCGCAAGGACCGTGCTCGCCTTGCAGGCGACCTTGACGCGGCGAAAGCCAGAGAGAAGGAGCTGCAGCGACTCGCCGACGAGGCTTCCGAGGCGCTCGGAGCTGCGATTTCAGAGGTTCGCGAAGCACTCGGCAAGGTCTAGGATCGTTATTCGTATGGCATTGAAAGGCGGACTGTCTCGTGGCCAAGGCTGACCTCACCATCGGCGGTAAGCACTACGCGCTTAGTTGCGCTCCCGGCCAGGAAGCGCGCCTTGAAGAGCTCGGCGCGCGTTTCGACCAACGCGTCAGGGAGCTCAGTGAGGCGCTGGGCGATATCGGACCCGAACGCCTGTTCCTCGCCGCCGGCATCTCGCTGCTGGATGAACTCGATGCTCAGGCTGTCGATACTGGCGCTGCGGCCCTCGACGATCGCATCCGCAGTCTTGAAAATCGCGCCGCCACGCTGTTGACGGATGCGGCTGCGCGCATCGAAATGCTGTCGCGCCGTGTTGACGAGGCGAGCTAGGCTAGCGCAAGACCAGCCACACGCTGGCGACTGCGAGAAGCACCCCGATCGCCAACCGCCATAGCGGCACAGGCGCGATGCCCGCCGCCGGTCCCTCGGCATTCTCCGCGCGCCGTCTACCCGTCACCATTGGCCCGATGAGATTCGCCCGCTTGATGATGAGGTAGAATACGATCGCCGCGATGTGCAGGCCGATCAGCGCCAGCAGGATGTTGAAGAAATCCTCGTGCAGGTCGCCCGCATCCTTCGAGAGTTCATAGCTGACATAACGCGAAAGCGGACCTGACTCGAGCCCGTCTGTGTCGGACGCAAACAGGCCGAGCGTCACTTGCATCGTCAGCGCGATCAGGATCGCCGCAACGCTGAGCGCGCCCAGCGGATTGTGGCCGAAGGCTGCGCGGTAGTTGGGCCTGAGCAGTTTCGGCAGGTAGCCGAGCACAGCGCGAGGTCCTTTGACGAACTTTGAGAAGCGCGACGTCTCCGGTCCGGCAAAACCCCAATAGATGCGGAACACCAGAAGACCGAGCAACGTCAGTCCCGACCAATAGTGCAGGTCCATGCGGTCGTTCTCAGCGGTCCACCACGAGAACGCTACACAGAACACAAACAGCCAGTGAACCAGCCGCGTTGGCGCATCCCACACCTTCTGCGTTGAAGGCGCAGGCGACGCGTGCGGCTGGTCCGGCGGCATGGACTACTTGTCCTTGTGCTCTTCGCGGAATGTGTCGTGGCAGTTCTTGCAAGCGCCGCCCGTCGCTGGGAACTGCGCCTTGAGGCCGGCCGCATCCGTTACAGCCGCCAGCTTCGTTGCCTCGACCTGCAGCTTCGCGATCCCCGCATCGAACGTCGCGCGATCTGTCCAGATGTTTGGCTTGGCGCCCGGCTTTCCGGGCTCGGCGGCAGTGCCCGGCGGGAACCACGTGCCCATCTCGTCGGCATAGCCTTTGACCTTGGCTGCGGCGGCGGTGACGGCGGTCATGTCCGGCGTCGCTGACTTGAAGTTGTCGAGCACGACCTTGAAGGTCTTGCCGAGGTCTTCGTATTTTTCATGCCGAGCTTTCATGAAGGCCGGTATGTCGGCCGGCGTCTCACCCATTGTGCTGGCAGGAGCGACGACCGGCTCAGGCGTCGGCGTGGGCGTCACTTCAGCAACGGGCGCCGGTTCGGCGGGCTTGGCGGGTTCGCCGCCGCCACATGCTGCCAGACCGATGGCCAGAATGGCGGCCGATGCGAACAATGCGAACTTCATGTCCCAGATCTCCCTCGGGATGCGGCGATTAGCCTGCATTGAACGCTAGGGAGCGGCGATGTTCGCGTCAACTCACAGACACTACAGGCTCAAGATGAGCCATCATTGCGACAGGCGCGCAAGTGATTCGGTTCGTGCCCTGGAGGAGACGCATGCAGGAGGCCCCGCTGAACCCAGACGCCGTCCTCGCAGAAGTGTTTGGCCATGCGTCATTTCGTGGAGAGCAGGGCGATGTCGTTCGTCACGTGACTGCTGGTGGCGACGCCGTCGTGCTGTTCCCGACGGGCGCGGGTAAGTCAGTCTGCTATCAGGTTCCCGCGCTGTGCCGTCCGGGCGTCGCGATCATCGTCTCGCCGCTGATCGCCCTGATGCGCGACCAGGTGGAAGCCTTGCGACAGGCTGGCGTGCCGGCAGCGATGCTCAACTCTTCGCTCAACGCGGACGAGGCGCGCGCAGTTCGCGACGATCTTCGCGCCGACCGGCTGAAGCTGCTCTATGTCGCGCCCGAACGTCTGGTGACGCCCGGCTTCCAGCAGATGCTGCAGGAAGCCCATATCAGCCTGTTTGCGATTGATGAGGCGCACTGCGTCAGCCAATGGGGTCACGACTTCCGCCCCGAGTATCGCGAGCTCTCGCGCATCGCTGGCGCCTTTCCGGGCGTGCCGCGCATGGCGCTTACCGCCACCGCCGATCCTGCCACTCGCGCCGATATCATCGAGCGCCTCGGCCTCGAGAATGCACGTGTCTTTGCCTCCAGCTTCGACCGCCCCAACATTTCGTACACCATCGTCCAGCGCGACAAGGGCAAGGAACAGCTGCGCGACTTCCTCGCGGCGCACGAGAGCGAAAGCGGTATCGTCTACTGCCTCTCGCGCAAGAAGGTCGAGCAGACTGCAGAGTGGCTGAACGAGCAGGGCATTCGCGCGCTACCCTATCACGCCGGCATGGACGCCTCCGCCCGCTCGCGCAACCAGGATGCCTTCATCAACGAGGATGGCGTCGTCATGGTCGCGACTGTCGCCTTCGGCATGGGCATCGACAAGCCTGACGTGCGCTTCGTCGCGCACCTCGACATGCCAGGCTCCATCGAGGCCTACTATCAGGAAACGGGTCGCGCTGGCCGCGATGGCGATCCGTCCGCCGCCTGGATGTGTTACGCGATGAGCGACGTCGTCCAGCGTCGCCGCATGATCGACGAAGGCAATGCGCCCGAGGAGGTCAAGCGCGTCGAACGCTCGAAGCTCAATGCGCTGCTCAACATCTGCGAAACGACGCAATGCCGCCGCCAGGCCATCCTCTCCTGGTTCGGCGAACAGCATCCGGGCAAATGCGGCAACTGCGACAACTGCGTCTTCCCCGTCGACACGTGGGACGCCACCGACGCGGTTATCAAGGCGATGTCGGCCATCTATCGCACGGGTGAGCGTTTCGGCGTCATGCATATCGTCGACGTGGTCACCGGCAAGACGACCGAGAAAGTCACGCGTCTGGGTCATGACAAGCTGCAAGTCTTCGGCAAGGGCGCCGATACTGACGCCAAAACTTGGCAGTCGGTCCTGCGCCAGATTTCCGCGTCGGGGCTCGTCGCGGTTGATTCGGAACACGGCGGCATGGCGCTGACCGAGGCGGCGCGGCCGATCCTGCGCGGCGAAAGTCGCATCATGCTGCGGCGTGACCGGCCGAAAGCAAAATCGGCGCGACGTTCGCACGATGGCGCTGCGATGTCGTCCGGTGTGTCGTCACTCTTCGAACTGCTGCGGTCGGCGCGCGCCGGTCTCGCCAAGACGCAGGGTGTGCCGCCCTATGTTGTTTTTCATGACACCACGCTGCGCGCGATGGCTGAAGCCAAACCCACAACGCTCGACGCCATGGCGGGCCTCCCAGGCATCGGCAAGGCCAAGCTTGACCGCTATGGCGCGCACTTCCTTAAGGTCATCGCCAAGGCCGCTTAGCGCATCAGCCCGCGCGTTCCTCGTCGCGTGTCAGGATCCCGCGAGAGAGAAGTGCGGCGATGTCTGCGTCGGACAGGCCGAGCCAGCTGCGCAGGATATCGGCATTGTGTTCGCCCTTGTGGGGCGCCGGGCCGCGTACGCCTGCGGCCGCTTGCGAGAACCGATAAGGCGTTTGCACCATGGGACGCACGCCGCCAGCGCGGTCGTCGACATCGATCACCGACTTGCGGAAGGCGAGTGTCGGTTGTTCGCGTAGCGACTTGCCGGACCGCACGCGACCCCAGGCAAGGTTCATCTTCGCCATCGTCTGTTCGACCGCATCCCACGACGAAAGGCTCATCATGAAGTCTGCGACCGCCTCGCGCCTTGCGGTGATCTTGGCGTCGAGCGCCATATCGGCTGTCACTGGATCGATGACGCCGAACTCCGACGTCAGAAGCTTCCACAGCCAGCGGAAATCCACGGACACCAGAATCGCACCCACGCCGGTGTCCCAGATGTCGGGCGGCAGGTTGCGCGTCGCCTCCGCATCCTCGATCTCGAAGTGGAACTGGTCGTCGCTGACCAGCGTCGCATCCATCATCGAGAGGTCGATGTGCTGGCCAAGCCCTGTCCGAGCCCGCATGATCACTGCGGATAGCAGCGCCACCAGGCCGTGCAGGCCGGCATTGGTGTCGGCCACCGACAGAGGAAGGTCGATCTTCACACCGCGCTGGCGCACGACGCGATCGATCAGGCCCAACTCGGCATGCACGATGGGCGCGTAGGCGGGGCGCTGGGATTCTGGGCCATCGCGGCCAAAACCTGAAATCGACAGCATGATCAATCGGGGGTTCACCGAGGCCAGCCGCTCATATCCGATGCCCAGCCGCGGCATCACGTCGGGCCGGAAATTCTCCAGGACCACATCGGCGTGCTTCACCAGAGCCAGCACGAGGTCCTGTGCGCCCTCCGCACGCAAGTCGATCGAAATACCCCGCTTTCCCGCATTGATCATGTTGAAATAGCCAGAAATGCCGGCTGTGGTTTTGCCCCATAGTCGGCTCGAATCGCCCTCTGGGGGCTCGATTTTCACGACTTCCGCGCCGAGGTCGCTGAGCATTCGGCCGGCGAACGGGCCCGCAAGTACGCGCGAAAAATCGAGTACTTTCAGGCCTTCAAGCGGATAGCCGAGCTGTTCAGGCGCCATCATGCAACTCCCCGGGAGCCGTCGTGGCGCCGCGCAGCAGGTTAGAATGCGGTTGGTCAAACCGCACCTCGAATCGCACCTCCAGAGCAATCTCCACAACGAACGCCATGCCTCGAGGGACGCCGTTTTTCAGGGGAGACTCTCAATTGATCGTCGTCTTCAGGCCGCACGGGCATTTCAATACCCGCATATACTCTCATTTATTATATTGATTTTGCGGTGAATTGTTTCTATGGATGGGCGGCTGATCGCCGCGCTGTCGTGGTGGCCGGTCTTGCGAGTATTGAGGTTCGCGGATGCGGATGGAACAGGATACCTGGCGCAACAGACCCGTCTCTGACGAGGAATGGCGCAGCCTGGAACTGAAAGCCGAGCGCGATGCCGGCTTCTCGAACGGCGCGCTGGTCGTATTCACGGTCATGCTTATGGTCGGTGCGTTCTGGGCCGGACTGCAGACCGCCCCGCTTCTCTGAGACCTGCCTCACGGCGCTCGAAAGGACCGACCGGGCTCTTGGCCGCCGGATCAATGCGGTAGAAGCTCCCGCGTCATGAGCAATCGCAAGAGCAGACGCAGAGCCGCAGCTGTCCGACGCAGCGCGCAACCCGTATCCTCTGTCGAGCGACGCCAGCTGTTGTTTCGGGTCGGCCTCGTGCTGCTCGCCATCCTGGCGGTGATGGCGTTCTTCGCCATCTCGCAGATGCTGTCCAGCTAGAGGACGCGCGGAGTGATGGCCGAGCGCGCGTCTGGAGCACCGCGACCTCCAACATCATCAGCGATCGGCAGCGCGAGCTGGGACGGCCGCACGCTCGCGCGCGAGCAGCACAGCGACGTGCTCTTTACCGATCTCGACGGGACAGAGGTGCGCAACGCCGGATCCGTCTTCAACCGGTGCACATTCCGGCGGGCGCGTTTCAACGCGTCGGCGCATGAGGACGCGGCCTTCCTCAACTGCACCTTCATCGGCTGCAGTTTCTTTGACGCGCGCTTCCTGCGCTGCAAGCTGGTGGGCAGCTGTTTCGATGGCTGTTCGTTTGAGATCATGCAGGTGAAAGATGGCGACTGGTCGTTCGTGGGTCTCGCCGGCGCCCACCTCGCTACGGCGCAGTTCGAGGGCGTCCGCCTGCGTGACGCCGATTTAACCCGCGCGCGCTGCAAGGGTAGTGTCCTACGCAGTTGCGATCTTTCGGGTGCCTCGTTGAACGGCGCTGACCTGACAAGCGCTGATCTGCGCGGCAGCGAGCTAGCCACACTGGACCCGAGGGAAGTGATGCTCACTGGCGCCGTCATCGACATCAAGCAGACCGTCGCTATCGCCCAGGCGCTAGGCCTCGACGTCAGGGCCAGATAGCGCGTCGCGCACCATACCCACTCATCACAAGGCCAAGGTGCAGCGCGCCGGCGCTTCTCTTGATGGCGCCGGCAGACTAGGATTCGTACCGGGAAGGCTGCCATCACGAATCATGGATCTTGCCCGGCGGGCCAACCGCAACACGCTACACAACAGGAACCTCGACAATGAAACGCCTTCTCCTTGCCCTGCCGCTGATGATCTCGGCTGTCGCCTGCACGCCGACGCCTGTGGCGACGCCGACCCCCGTCGTTGTCGAAACGCCTGCGCCCGCCCCGGTGGCGGTGCACAAGCCGGTCAACCTGATCATCCTCTACTCGCTGAAAGCTGGCGTCACGCCGGCTGACTTTGAAGCGTGGGTGAAGTCGACCGATCACCCGACCATGCGCGGTCTCTCGCGCGTTGCCGACTTCCAGACGATGCGCGCCGAGAAACTGCTGATGGGCGATGGCAAGCCGAGCGTGCAGTATATCGAGACCTTCTCGGTCTCGGACATGGACGGCTTCGTCGCGGAAGACATGCCGGGTAAAACGGTCCAGGGCATCATGGGCCAGTTCATGGGCTTCGCCGAAGCCCCGCAATTCATCGTCGTGTCGGAACTCGAATAGACCATGTGAAGGCCTCCCTCGCACAAGTGAGGGAGGCCGCTCGCTGCGAGGTATGGGGCGCAGCGAAGCGAAAAAATGCTTTTCAAAAAGCAGGAGTTCCCATGCTGATTGTGGTGAAGGCGATCGATTCGTATGGCAAGGCGGTGTCGACGCCGCCAGTGAATAAACGCGAAGCGCTCATGAAGGTCTGGGACTTCAAGACGTCAGGCTGCACGCAGATCCGAACGTTCTGCGCCACGACAAACGAAGAGATCAGCATTCTGTAGACGCCGGAGTGAGTCCGGTGGGGATGCGGCAGAGGGAATCAAACGCCCAGGATGGTCTCCCCCACGATGTGTGAGACGTGGCTCGGCGGGTTTTCAGCCGGCACGGCTAGTGACGAATGGCCTTGATGATTTCGCCACCCATCACCTCATCGCGCCAGCGTGTCCAGATGCCTCCCTGGCCGTAATTGCCGCCCGTCATGACAACGACGAGTTCGTAGTCCGGAACAACAACCAGAAGCTGGCCGCCATTGCCATTGGCCTCGTAGGCTTCGATCCGCTTATCGCCGACGCGCACGCCGTAGCGATGCCATCCATAGCCGTCCGCGCCGTGCGTGGCGACATTGGCAAAGGTCTCGGCGTCCATTCCCGTCGTCGCTTCATTGATCTCGACGTGCGGCGAGGTCGAAGCAGCGACCCATTCCGAACTCACGACGCGCCGCCCGTTCCAGATGCCGCCATCAAGGTATAGTTGGCCCAGCTTCAGAAGATCGCGCGGCCGCATGTAGGCGCCGCCACCCAGATAGCCTTCGCCGTTCGGCGCAAGATTCCAGTAATACCGACCGAACTGAAGCGGCCGGGCGATGAGGCGATCAAAGAGATCGGGAACGCCTTGTCCGGTGACCTTGCGCAGAACGGCGCCGACGAGGTTGATGCCGGCCGTGCAATACGCGTAACGCTCACCCGGCTCATGCGCCATCGGCAGATCCAGCGTGAAGCGCCACCAGTCCGGTTGATCGGTCTGTCCTTGCATGGCGCCTTCATTGCCCCGCGAGCCATCGTCGTTGTCGTTGCAATCCAGTCCCGACGTATGTGTCATCAGGTGCGCCAGCGTGATCGCAGATTTGCGCAGGTCGGCGCTTGCAAACGGTCCATCGCTGCCAAGCGCCTCGAGCACCCGCGTTCCGGGCGACACCGGCGCGCCTTCATGCATCGCGGCGCCCAGCAGCACGGAGGCGAATGATTTTCCCGCCGAGCGTATGTCGTGCGGCGTATCGCGTTCATTGCCGAAGAAATACTCTTCAAGCACCAGCCGTCCATTCCGCGCGACCAGCAGGGAGTGGATCAATTGCGGCCTGCGGCCCGCCGGATCAGAGTCGATGATGCGCTGGATCATCGCTGCAAGCGCGCTTTCGTCAAATCCGACATCGTCGGCGCTCGCGGCGTGCCAGCCGTCATCGGTCTGCGCAGGGCGGCTGTAAGCGTAGGGCCCCGCAGGGCGCGGGATAAATCGAAGAGCAGCGGACGGCGAGACAATCGTCAGGTCGAGCGGCTGCGGCAGAGGAGGCGACGTCACGCTGAGCGTATGGGCATCACGGACCTTAGCCGTGCGCGCGATCTTCCCATCGGGCGTGGCGAACGAAACCGTATCGCCGCTTCTGCTTGCCTGGAAGCGTGACGCGCCACCATTGAAATTGAACTCGGGATTGCGGAATGCGCCGACCCAACGCCCCTCCTCATTGCGCGCGACATTGAGATAGAGCGCGAATGTCTGGGGCAGGGGGATCACCTCGCCGCGCCACGCATGATCGCCCGCGCGCGCAAGCTGAAGCGGCGTTGCGTAAGCCTGACCCGGCAGGCCGGGCGGCTGTGTCCACCAGCCGTCGATGGCCTCGCCCCTGGCCGACAACGAACCGCGAAACCTGCCGCCGACGTCGCCAAAGTCGAGATCCAGTGTCGCTGATCGTACTTCGGCGCCGGCAAGTGTTCCCCGCCACATCCCGTCGACCTGCGTGATCAGTAGTTCGCCCTTGAGTGCGGGTGTGAAGTCGCTCGCGCTGGACCAGAGACCAGCGAGCGAGGCGGCAGACTCGTCGCCTTGAGGGGGCTGTGCCTCAGCTGGCGGAAGGCACAGCAGGGACAGTGCCGCAATGACAACCTTCATCAGGTGGTGCTCACTTTGCGGACCTCACGCGACTTCAACCACGCGATGATTGGCGCCTTCCCGTTCTGCATGTTCATTTGCAGGGCGGCGCATGCGGCATCGAGATTGCCCGCCTTGAGCGCGGCCACGATACGATCGTGATCCTGACCTGCGTGCGCCACACGCTTTGTGTCGCGCATCAGCGCCAGTTCATAGAGCCGTGTTCTCGCCATCATGTCCTGTATGAGCCCGACCAGCACACGGTTCGGGCATGCTTCCAGCAGTGTCAGATGCCACTCATCATCAAGGGCGATTGCAGTTTCGGCGTTGCGTGTCCGTAGAAGTCGCTGGTTGAGTTTCTCGAGACGCGCAATCTGTTGGTGTTCCGGCAATCCTGCCAGACGCAAGGCCGCTGGATCCAGGATCGGACGTATGTCGTAGATCTGCTCGAAGTCTTCGAGTGTGAGGGCCTTCACGAAGTAACCGTAGTGCGGACGCCCCTCGACCGAGCCTTCCGATGACAAACGATTGAGCGCCTCCCGCAAGGGCGTGCGGCTTATCTGCAGGCGCTCGGCGAGATGTACCTCGTTGATGCGTTCGCCAGGCGCCAGATCCCCCGCGACAATCATTGCGAGGATGGCTGTCTCGGCGGACTGACTGAGGCTGGCGCGTTCGATTGACCTGAGCTGCATACTGTATACAGTATATCGGAAGTCGCCCGATTTCAAGCGCGGCAGATTCAAGCAGAGCCACTCCCGAATTGCAGGGCCCGATCCGTCTGGACCCGTCTCTGGGGTAGTTGAGACAGCCCCTCTGGGTTTATTCTCGGGACCGGCAAAAACATTGTTCTTGAGACTTATTCGCGGCCTGGATACCTTACTGACATCAGGCCTTTGCCCCCCACGGTCGGGCCTGATCGACCCGACGCCCCACGCGGGTCTATTGGATCAAGGGCGTGTCACTCAAAAGGTGACACGCCCTTTTCAGTTTCTTGCCCTGCTTTTCGACCTGGAATCCGAGGGCAAATTCAAACTGAGACACACCCCTTTTCAGAGACCGTTTGACTCTCTTCCCAGCCTGAGTCCTTATGGAACAAAACATGAACTCAATTGCGGGAAAGGAGCTGTTGTCGTGGCGAATGTCGATCTGGAAGCGTTGCGATATCAGGTTTCCCGGCTTGAGCGCGGGTCTTCGCCGATTGCCGCGGCGCGGTTCGGAACGGGGTCGCAGGCGATCGATGCGGCGCTGGGCGGCGGGCTTGTGCGGGCCGCCCTACACGAGGTTTTTGCCGACGGCATGCCGAGCGAACCGGCGGCTGCGGCCTTTGCCATTGCGCTGGCCCTGCGTGCTTCAGACGGCAAGCCGATCGTCTGGGTGCGGCAGGATTTCGTCGGACTGGAGATGGGCGAGATCTATGCGCCCGGTCTTGCCGAGCTTGGCTTGTCGCCGGAGCGGCTGATCCTCGTGCGGGCGCGCGATGGCCCATCGGTGTTGCGGGCGGGCGAGGAGGCGGCGCGCTGTCCGCCGCTTGGCGCCGTGCTGATCGAGCCCTGGGGCAATCCCAAGACGCTCGGTCTCGTGGCGACGCGAAGGCTGGCGCTGGCCGCTTCGCGCGCGAACGTGCCGCTGTTCATGGTGCGCGCAGGCGGGACGCCAACGCCCAGCGCAGCTGCATCGCGATGGAGCATTCGGTCTGCGCTCTCCCGTGCCTTTCCGGCGGAGGCGCCGGGGCATCCCAGCTTTGTCGCCAATCTTTTGAGAGACCGGGCAGGGGCCGCAGGCCAGGGCTGGGTCGTGGAATGGAACCGTGACCGCCTCAGCTTCACCGACATCGCAGCGGGTACTGCAGCAGGTATTTCACCAGACGGGGCGCCGCTTCCTGGCCGTCTGGTTCCCGACCCTGCCGGCGGACCGCATTATGCGCGTGACGGAAGACGCGCGGGGTAAGCTGCCGCTCGTCGTGGTCGAGAAGGTGAAGGGCGCCATGCGTCTTGTCACGCTCAGCCGCGCGGCAAGACGGGCGGGCCTGGTGGTTGGCATTTCGCTGGCGGATGCGCGCGCGCGTATCCCCGACCTCTGGATCGAGGAAATAGATCATCGCGCCGACGCCGCGCTGCTGGACTCTGTTGCGGAAGATTGCGAGCGCGTCACGCCCGTCGTGATGGTCGATGCGCCAGATGGCTTGCTGCTCGACATCACCGGGTCGGAGCATCTGTTCGGCGGCGAGGCGGCGCTGCGGCTTGGCCTGTCGCAACGCCTGCACCGGGCGGGGCTGCATGTGCGAACCGTGATTGCCGGCGCGCCCGATACAGCGCGTGCGCTCGCCCGTCATGGCAATGTTCCGATCGTGCCGCCGGGCGGAGAGGCCGCCGCCGTTCGCCCCCTTCCAATCGCTGCGCTGAATCTGGCCGAGAAGGATCGCCTCGCCATCTCGCGCGCGGGCCTCAAGACAATCGGCGCGCTCGTCAGCCGCCCCACGCAGCTTTTTTCGGCCCGCTTCGGCGAGCAGATGACCCTTCGCCTCAGTCGGCTGCAGGGCCTCACGCCATCCCCACTGACGCCGCGCCGCGTCGTTCCGATGCTGTGGGTCGAGCGCCGGTTTGCCGAACCCATCGGCCGCATCGAGCATGTCGAGGCGGCGCTCTCCGAACTCGTCCGTGACGCCTGCAGTCGCCTCTCCGACCGCCTCGAGGGCGGGCGGGCGTTCGAGGCGTCGTTCCATCGTGCCGATGGCGCGGTGCGCCGCATCCTCATCGAGACGGGCCGGCCGATGCGTGATCCCGCCGTCGTCTCGAGGCTGTTTCGGGAAAAGCTGGATGCGCTTGCTGATCCCATCGACCCCGGCTTCGGGTTCGACATGATGCGCCTCGCGCTGCCGGAGACCGAGCCGCTCGCCTCGATCCAGTCGGGTCTTGATGGCCGCGCGCTGGAGGAGGACGCGATCGCCGATCTCGCCGACCGCCTCGCGACCCGCTTCGGGCCGGAGCGGGTGCAACGTTTCATGCGTGAGGATACGCACAATCCTGACCGAGCCGTTCGTGCGGTTCCCGCCAGCTTCAACCCGATGACGTCTCTCGTGTGGCCCACGCCAGAGGCGGGCGAGCCGCCCCTGCGTCCCACTCACATCTTTGATCCGCCGCATGCGATCGCGATCAAGCTGGCGGAAGTGCCGGACGGTCCGCCACGTCGTTTCTCCTGGCGGCGAAAAGAGTACGACGTCGCCCGCGCCGAAGGCCCCGAGCGCATCGCGCCTGAATGGTGGCGCAGCAATGCCTTCACCGCCGCCCGCGACTATTATCGCATCGAGGATTCCGAAGGCCGCCGCTTCTGGCTCTTCCGCGCCGGCGCTTATGGCGACGTGGCGCCTCCCGCCTGGTATCTCCACGGGATGTTCGGATGAGCGAGGCGAACATTGTCACCTTTCCCGCGGGTCCACGCGCCCTGCAGCCCGATGCGCCGCCCTACGCCGAACTCGTCGCCGCCACCAACTTCTCCTTCCTGCGCGGCGCTTCCAATGCGCAGGACATGGTCCTCGAAGCGCTCCGTCTCGGCCACACCGGCATCGGCATTGCCGACCGCAACACCGTCGCTGGTGTCGTGCGCGTGTGGGCTGCGCTGAATCGCATCCGCGAGGATGGTCTGCCTGCGCCTACACGCGTGCGCGAGGGAGGCTCTCCTGGCGAGTTCGGCTGGGTCGAGCATCCCGACGAGGCGGCGTTCAAGGCTGCCCATGCCTTGTTGCGTGAGTGTGCAATGAAGCTGCGGCTGGTCATCGGCGCACGTCTCGTCTTCACGGACGGGACGCCAGATATCATCGCCTATCCGGAAAACAGAACTGGCTGGGGCCGCCTCTGTCGCCTGCTGTCTATCGGCAATCTGCGTCCTCCACCCGGAGAGGCGCGCGCCATCAAGGGCGAATGCCGGCTGACGCTGGACGATCTCGCTGCGTATGCGGACGAACTTTTGCTGATCGTCATGCCAGGCCATCATCTGAACGGAATCGACAGCGCGCTCCGTCGCCTGTCGCATCTCCGCCCTGGCGCTGTCTGGCTTGGCGCCGCCATGCACCGAAGGGGAGACGATGTCCGCCGCCTCGCGCGTCTGAAGACCATCGCAGCAGCCACCGGCGCGCCGCTCATCGCCACGAACGATGTGCTCTATCACGTCGCTGGCCAGCGCGACCTTCAGGATGTGATGACTTGCATCCGCGAAGGCGTGAAGATCGAGAATGCGGGCCGTCTGCTCGAGGCGAATGCGGAGCGTCACCTCAAGCCTGCACAGGAAATGGCGCGTCTCTTTCGCGCTGCCCCCGAAGCCATAGCCGAAACGCAACACCTTCTTGCCCGCGTCGACTTCGATCTTGGCCAACTTTGCTACGAATACCCGGACGAGCCCGTGCCGCCCGGCTGGGACGACAACGCGTATCTCCAGTATCTCACCGGTGTGCATGCGCAGATACGCTATCCCGATGGGGTTCCCGAAAAGGTCGAGAAGCTCATTGCCTTCGAGCTTGATTTCATCCGTCGTCAGAATTTGGCGCGGTATTTTTTGACGATCTACGACACAGTCCGTTTCGCGAAGGACAAAGGCATACTCTGCCAGGGTCGGGGTTCGGCCGCCAATTCGGCTGTCTGCTATGCGCTGGGCATCACCTCGGTCGATCCCAACACATTCGATCTCCTCTTCGCCCGTTTCATGTCGGATGAGAGACGCGAGCCGCCCGATATCGACGTCGATTTCGAGCATGAGCGACGCGAGGAGGTGATCCAGTACATCTACAATCGCTATGGCCGCCATCGCGCAGGCATCGCAGCCACTGTGATCCATTATCGCCCGCGCAGCGCCATGCACGAGGTCGGCAAGGTCTTCGGCCTCACCGACGATGTGACCACCCGCCTCTCGGGCCTTGTATGGGGTAGCTGGGGTGCGGCTCCCGCTTCACAGCAACTGCGTCAGGCCGGCCTCGACCCGGATAATCCCGTGCTGCATCGCGCGCTGCGCTTCGCCAATCGGCTCATGGGTTTCCCGCGCCACCTGTCCCAGCATGTCGGCGGCTTCGTGCTGGCGCGCGACAGGCTGGACGAGCTTGTCCCCATCGGCTGCGCCGCGATGGACGACCGCACTTTCATCGAATGGGACAAGGACGACATAGATGAGCTGCGCCTGATGAAGGTCGACATCCTCGCCCTCGGCATGCTCACCTGCATTCGCAAGGCGTTCGATCTCCTGCACGAGAAGGGCGAAGAAAAGTTCACGCTCCAGAATGTCCCGCCCGAAGACCCTGTCGTCTACGACATGCTGTGCAGGGGCGACTCGATCGGCGTCTTCCAGGTCGAGAGCCGTGCGCAGATCAGCATGCTACCGCGTCTCAAGCCGCGCAAATTCTACGACCTCGTCATCGAGGTCGCTATCGTCCGTCCCGGCCCCATCCAGGGCGACATGGTTCATCCCTATTTGCGCCGCCGGAATGGGGAGGAGGCGATCGCGTTTCCGTCTCCCGCGCCTGAGCATGGCGAGCCAGACGAGTTGAAAGTTCTCCTCAAGGAAACATTCGGCGTCCCCCTGTTCCAGGAACAGGCAATGAAGCTCGCCATGGTCGCGGCGCGATTCTCACCGGAAGACGCAAACAAGCTGCGCCGCGCCATGGCCACCTTCCGAAATGTCGGCACCATTCATCTGTTCGAGGGAAAAATGGTGGAGGGCATGGTCCGGCGTGGCTACCAGAGAGACTTCGCCCAGCGCTGTTTTGACCAGATCAAGGGGTTCGGTTCCTACGGCTTCCCGGAAAGTCACGCAGCCGCCTTCGCCCAACTTGTCTACGTGTCGTCATGGCTGAAATGCCATCACCCTGCGGCCTTTGCCTGTGCTCTGCTGAACTCGCAGCCGATGGGCTTCTATGCACCTGCGCAGATCGTGCGCGATGCGCAGGAGCATGGTGTTGAGGTTCGCGAGATCGACGTCAATTTCAGTCATTACGACAACACGCTGGAGCGGCGTGAGGATGGCGCGCTCGCCTTGCGTCTTGGTTTTCGTCAAGTCGACGGCATGCGTGAGGATGATGCCGTCAGTCTTGTCGCCCGTCGTGGGCGGGGGTTCACCACCGTCTCCGACATGCGCGAGCGCGGGCGAGTTTCAACGCCGATGTTGCGCCGGCTTGCCGACGCAGATGCTTTCCGCTCACTCGACCAGGACAGGCGCCAGGCCCTGTGGGATGTGCGCCGGTTGCCGCAGGATGACCTTCTGCCTCTCTTCGCCGCCGCTGAGGCGCGCGAGCTGGGTGACGAGCCCGAAAGTCAGCTTCCGGAAATGCCGCTCGGCGAACACGTTGCAGCAGATTACCAGACAGCGCGCCTCTCTCTGAAGGCGCACCCGATGCAGGTTCTCCGCCCGGTCTTTGCAGCTGAGCGCGTCCTCTCCTGCAGGCAGACCACCGAACTGAAAGAGGGCCGTTGGGCCTGCACGGCCGGCATCGTTCTCGTTCGCCAGAGGCCGGGCAACGGCAAGGCGATCTTCATCACCCTGGAGGATGAGACGGGCGTCACCAACGTGCTGCTCTGGGCGCGCACTTTCGAGAAGTTCCGGGCGCAGGTGATGGGCGCGCGCCTGCTGTTGATCCAGGGCAGGGTGCAGAAGAGCAAGGAAGGCGTCACCCATCTGATGGGCGCCCGCGTGACCGATCGTTCCGCGGAGCTCGAGCGCCTTTCGGAAGATCACGTCGTCGATCCCGAACTCACGCGGGCTGATGAGATCAAGCACCCGCAGCAACCGCGTGGCCAGCGCAACGAAGGCATGTTCGTTCATCCACGCAATGTGCGTGTGCTACCCAAGTCGCGCGACTTTCATTGAGGCGCCTGGCTTACGCCGATCAGATCGGCATCCGCATGATTTCCTGGTAGGCCTTGATGACCTCGTCGCGCACGGCGATCACGGTCTCCATCGTAGCTTCGGCGGCGGAGACCGCGGTCACCACATCCACCAGATCGCCTTTGCCCATCGCCGCATTGGTCACGGCCGTTTCGGCCGTACTTCCGGCCTTGCTCAGCGAACCGACCGCCGAGTTCAGCAACGCGCCGAAGTCTGGCCCCGTAACGCCGCCTGCGGCCTTGCCGCCCGCCATGCCGCCGATTGTCTGCGCGACGCCGCCATATGCCTTGACCGCAGAGAGACCCAGATCCGACATCTAATGTTTCCTCAGGCTTTCAGCAGCGAGACGACGCCGAGCATCATCGAGCGGCTGGCTTCGATCACGTTCAGGTTGGCTTCGTAGGCGCGTTGCGCCTCGCGCAGATCCGCCATCTCGATAAGCGTTGAAACGTTGGGCATCTTCACATAGCCGTTGGCGTCGGCGGCCGGGTGGCTGGGATCGTACTTCATCTGGAAGGGCGACATGTCCATTCGCGAGCCTGTGACCTTCACGGCGTCCGCGCCGATCTCGCGATCGTAGTATGAGCGGAACACGGGAGCCTTCCGGCGATAGGGATCGCCGCCTGGCGTGTTCGAAGTTGCGTCGGCGTTGGCGAGGTTCTCTGCCGAAATCCGGATGCGCACCGTCTGTGCGCGCAGGCCCGTTGCGGCCGCGCCCATGGCGGACATGAGGTCGGATGACATGTGTGTCGTCTCCTACGTGCGCCAGGCGCTCACCGTCCCGGTGAACGCGACGCCATCCTCAGCAGGCCCAGACTCTTCTGGTACAAGCCCACCATGGTCTCGAAATCCATTCGGGTTTCGGCGATCTTCATCATCTGCTCCTCGACCACCACGGCATTGCCGTCGAGGGTCGTTTCGGA